>JAIYBO010000019.1 GCA_027488495.1 Bacteroidota bacterium
CGGTTCAAAAATGGTGTGCTGTCTTGAAATGTATACTGATATCCCACCGTGGTGAGTGGCTGCAAAGAAATCGCAGAATTGATGCCATAACGGGTACTCTTCACGCGCTTTTGCTGGGTAACAGCATCCACAATGGCCTTGCGATGGTAGTAATTATAGGTTCTAAACGCCAAATTCATGTATCCCAAACCACCACCCTGAAACGTTTGGGTTTGATCACCGGCCTGAATCTTCGCACCCTTGAAATTTCCACCCACATCAAAAGTAGTGTAATATAAATTTCCCAAAGTAGCCGGGTTGTGCATGGTGTAAGAATACGCCCCCGATCTCGTGTGCAGGTTGCTTCCACACTGAACCTGATTGGTACCCAACCACTCACCTATGCCGAAATTGCTGTAAGGCGAAAACGTGAGATTCTGTCCACCCGCCGATTGCGCTTGAACATTCACCCATCCACCAACGACAATGGCAAGGAGAATCAATTTGATTTTAGTGATTTTCATGGTATAAAAGTGCGTGCATCAAGCCATAATGAATGAGCATGGGCTCCACAAATATCTTTGTTTTCAGTGGCTTCGCCAAAAATCCAGCATCGCCACCCGTGATAAATACGTTACCCGTATCGAATTTTTCGAGGAACAGCCCAATTTGGTGTTCCACCTCCCCCGCAATCCCCTGTTGAACCCCGCACAAAATGCTCTCATTTGTATTGCTTCCCCAATGATTTTCAAAGACTTCGTGACTCACCAAAGGCAATTTACCTGTTTGTTGATGCAAGGCCAAATAACGCATGTGCAATCCAGGCGAAATACCCCCTCCCAAATACTCCCCTTCCGCACTGGCCCAATCATATGTGATGCATGTACCAGCGTCGATCACCAAACAAGCGCCCAAACTTCCAAGGCCCTTTTGGACCATCAACCACCGTGCACCAACAACCCCCGCCAATCGATCCGCACCCAATGTCTCTGGCGTGCCATAGCCCATCTTCACCGGTAATTTCATGCTGCTGCTGAATAAGTGCACCGGACACTCGAGCCCAGTTAACCAAGGAATCTCCTTTCGAACCGTACTAAAAATACACGCCTTTAACGATACTCCCCGCAACGCCTCCTGCGCCAACAGCGAATCTACATCCACAAATTCCCCGTGAAAACGCAATATGCCCCCTTCGCTGAAGAGGGCATATTTAGATGCTGTATTGCCAAAATCTATGGTTAGGTACATCGTACCAAAAAATCAAATTATTTAGCGATACCCACAGCGCGCTTCTCGCGAATCACCGTGATTTTTACCTGTCCTGGATAACGCATCTCCGTCATGATACGGTTCGATAACTCAAATGCCAATGTATCCGCATTCTCATCGTTCGATTTTTCCGCCGCCATGATGATACGCAACTCACGACCTGCTTGAATCGCATATGCTTTTTCAACACCAGGATAACTCAATGCCATGGTCTCCATCTCCTTAATACGCTCCACATATTGGTCATCGCCCCTACGTGCACCCGGCCTAGAACCAGAAATCGCATCACAAGCCTGAATCACCGGACTCAACAATGAAGTCATCTCAATCTCGTCGTGGTGAGCACCAACCGCATTAATTACCTCTGGATGCTCGCCGTACTTCTCACAAATTTTCATACCCAACAAAGCGTGTGGTGTTTCCTCGTCGTTATCAGGACATTTTCCAATATCATGCAACAAGCCCGCGCGTTTCGCCAACTTTACGTTCAAGCCCATCTCCGCAGCCATGGTAGCACACAAACGCGCCACCTCTCGGCTGTGCTTCAACAAATTCTGTCCGTATGAACTCCTGAAACGCATTCTACCTACATAGCGAATCAATTCAGGGTGCAAACCAGTAATACCCAAATCTACCACAGTGCGCTCTCCCCACTCAACCACTTCTTCTTCCACCTGTTTCTTCACTTTTTCTACCACTTCCTCAATGCGCGCCGGGTGAATCCTACCATCGCGAATCAAACGCTCCAACGATACGCGGGCAATCTCCCTGCGAATGGGGTCGTAACAACTCAATACGATGGTTTCTGGGGTGTCATCAATCAAAATTTCCACGCCCGTAGCCGCTTCAAATGCCTTGATGTTTCTTCCCTCTCTACCAATAATTCTGCCTTTTACATCGTCGTTCTCCAATGGGAAACTGGTTACTGTATTGTCGATGGCTGTTTCAGCCGCAGTTCTTTGAATGGTCTGCAAAACAATGCGCTTGGCATCGCGGGTGGCACTCAATTTGGCCTCCTCAATGATGTTCTTCGCCAATGTCAACCCCTCAGTGTGCGATTGAACCTTGATGTTTTCCAACATCTGGGTTTTCGCGTCAGCTGCCGATAAACCGGCCACTTTTTCCAATTGCAACAACTGCTGCTCACGCAACTGCTGAACTTCTCTTTCCTTCAGTTTGTAAGCCTCAATTTGTGCGTCTAAACGCTCTTTGGCCTTCGCTGCTTCGTCTTCTTTCGACTTACTTGCACGGATTTTATCGTCTAACGATTGCTCCTTTTGCTTGATTCGGTTTTCGCTATTCACCAATTCGCTGTTCCTGCGGTTGGTTTCCTTCTCATACTCCGAACGCAATTGCATGTACTTCTCTTTGGCTTCCAAGATGCGATCCTTCTTCAAGTTCTCACCCTGCATTTTAGCCTCTTCAATGACGCTCTGTTTGTCTTTTTCTAGCTGTGTTTTGCGCATCGCAACAAACACAACATATCCAAGGGCCAACCCTACAATGAGTCCGGCGAGGATAAATACGATGTTTTCCATTTTTGTGCTATTCCTTTATTTGTTTTGGGATAGACACAGAGATTTAACAAGTCAAACAACAATTTTATGTATACAACAGGCCCTCGATGGCAGTAAGCTCCTGCTCTAGGAGTTCGTCTTGGCTCCGATGTGACTTGCTATGGCGAACCACTTCACCAGCCAAATCCAATGCGGCCCACGACAGGCGATCTATGGGTTCTTGCGCTTGGAAACTTTTGAAAGCGCCAATGCGTTGATTGAGTACCTGTGCCGACAAACGAACATCTTCCTCATCCTTCACCGCCACACGCAAACGCATTGTGCGATTGTCGATGTTCACGTTGATGAGTATGCTGTCGTTGGGTTGCACGCAAAAATTATTATTCGTTTAGTAAATCTATGCACCTATCGATGTCTCTCACCAATTCGTTGATCTTGATTTTTATATCATGAACGTCCGAACCAGTAATTGACATTTCTTTTGCAAGTTTAATCAATTTATTCTCTTCTTTTAATTCCAGCAGGGCATTTTTTTGCAATGCGATGGTTTTCTTTAGCTCATCCAACTCCGCCACCAACGCCAAATTATCCTCTTTCAACTGCCGATTTTCTTGCACCACTTCCTCCACCCTTCCGCGGATTCGTGTCAATCGCTGATGAAAATTAGTGCCCATACCACAAAGATACAAGAAATTTCTACGCCATTCCGATCGCAAACTTACTGTCAGCTCAAATGGGATTAACCCGCCGCCACCTCAACCAACACCTGCGCCGCCACATCCATCATCCCCATTCCCACATAATCGCCCTTGTTTCTACCCCGCACAGCCATCACCAACATCAACACCCACAAAATCGCCAATACCCCAACATCGCCCAGCCCCTGATAAATCGTTTTGATATCATTCGGTACGATGCGCTGAACCAACGCACACTGCGTGCCAACACCCACCACAAATCCACCGTCTTTCGCCTCGATATCGCCCAGTGGCGCCTCACACCTACCTGCCCTTCCTTGATACCACACCGATTCAATCACAGATTCCCCCTGCGGATTGATGAACCCAGAAATGCCCGTGTTCGCTGCCCTTCCAACCCACTTTCGCTGTTCGATAGCCCGCAACTTCGCATACGAAAAATGCTGTTTGTGTCCCGCCGTATTCCGCCACCATGCATCGTTTGTTACCACCGCCAACCACTGCGCACCATCGCCCACATAATCACTCACATAATCGCCATAAATGCTTTCGTAACAAATCACCGGCCCCACCTTCACCCCATCGCCCAAAGCCATCGCCCTATCGCTCTTACCCAATGTGCCCGATGCCGAGTTTTCGTCTAACGATATCGCTAGCGACTCCAAAAATGGCAGCGTGCTCACAAACGGCAACTGCTCCGTGCCAGGAACCAACTTCGATTTGTGATAATATGAAAGCGTATCGCCCAACCACAACGCCGAATTGTGCAACGTATACCAATAATTGGGGTCGTTACTCTGTCGGGCCGCAGCCACTGTCCTCACCGATTTATCAGGCATCACCACTTGCGGACGCCCTTTTCCCTGCCAAGGATACCAATGCACCATATTCACGCCCATCAAATAATCCACACCCAAAGTATCACGATCGCGCATACCCTTCAAAAATGCCACCTGCTGGTCTGATGCCATAAAATCTACATTGATGCTACTCACCAAGGAAGTCTCTGGCCACAATACACAATTCAATGGCAAACTCCCCCTCTGCGTCGAACGCAACGCCTCTTGCGCCTCATCCGTAGTGGCCTGCATCTCCCGAACCATTTGCATCGGATCCAACACAAATTTCTCCTCATAAGTGTCGTAATTAGGCTGAATCGACGCCACCCAATATCCCTTACCCGCAGCATGCCTCGTTGCCGCTCGATGACCCAGCCACACCGATATCAAACCCATCACAACCACCAATATAACTGCCGTAAACAAAGGCTTCGCTGTAGCCCGTTTCCAAAAAGGTATCGCCGATGCGTCACTGTTGCTTCGCCCCAATAAAATCGCCCTGAAAACCAACACGTTCACGCCCAAAATCAATGCCGATCCACCCAATGTGCCCGTAATTTCATACCACTGCACATACCACGTCATCCCACTGAATGCATTCCCTAAACAGAGCCATGGCCACGACAAATCCCAACGGTGATGGGCAAACTCGTACAACAACCAAACAGCGATAAAAACCACATCAAACCGCCATCGCAACTGCCACGATTTGGGTGCCCGTTTACACCACATCCGCCAAAGGCCAAAAGGCAAATACATGAAAAAGGAATTCATCAGCAGCATGGCAATCGCCCCAACATCCGATGCGAACCAAACCCACCATGTGGTAGCTATGTTCCAGAGCAATATCGCCAAAAACAACTTACCAAAATAAGCCCAGCCCCGTTCAAACATGCCCCGATGAGCCAGCAACAAAAACGGCACAAACGCCACAAAAACCAAGGGCGTAAACGGCATCGGCTCCCAAGCCAAACCAAATAAAATTGCGGGTAATACAACCAACAACCCAGTGGGGATTCTCATCTTTATGATGCGATAAACGATGCCCATTTTGTCATTATTTGTCATGCTGCGCTCCGAATATTTCTGTTTAAATCAATAATTTATTGTTGTTCCGCAAAGAACCAAATCCTCAATTTTCGTCGTCCTCGTTGGTGTGAATATCGCCCAATTTCGCATCACAACCTTCCAATACCACCACAAATTCTCCCTTGGGTGGATGCTGTTTGAAATGCAACAAAACCTCGGCAATTGTAGCAGTAACCGTTTGCTCAAACTTCTTGCTAATCTCCCTCGATACACTCACCCTTCTGCCCGGCAAACAAGCCTCATTCAATTGCTCCAAGGTCTTTAAAATCTTGTGCGGACTTTCGTAAAATGCCGTTGTATCTGGGTTCGCTGCCAAAGCCAAAATTCTTGTCTGTCTGCCCTTTTTCTGTGGTAAAAAGCCTTCGAAACGAAACTGATGCAAAGCAAAACCACTTTTCACCAATGCCGGCACAAACGCCGTGGCACCTGGCAAAACTTCAATGTCTATTCCCTGTTCGCTACAAGCCCTTGCCAACAAAAATCCAGGGTCTGAAATACCTGGCGTACCCGCATCACTCACCTGAGCAATACTCAATCCAGACTTCAACTCATCAATCACAAACTTCAATTTTCCATGCTCATTGTGCATGTGAAAACTCTCCAAACGCGTATCGATTTGATAATGATTCAACAAAACCCGGGTGGTTCTTGTGTCCTCCGCCAATATTTTGGATACGGAATTCAAAACCTCCACCGCGCGGTATGTCATGTCGCCCAAATTCCCAATGGGCGTCGGTACCAAATACAATTTCCCTGCCGTCATTAAGCAAAGATAGGTTTACGAAATCAATCGCAAACCCATCCTTTTTCGTTTAACAATTTTACAATCGTCAATCTACATTCAAACCAAGCACCTTTTTCTTGGCCATATATTCCAATCGAAAGTACTTATTCCGTGGCCCCGCTCCGGTTACACTGAGCAAAGTGCCATTGTTCTTGCATGTCTCCAACCAACTGCTCGATGTATTCACCCAATGTTCACAATCGCTAATCAACACACCGTTTTTTTGAGAGTTTACAAAAGCAATATTATCTCTTATCGTTTTGATAATAAATGTGTTATCCGCACTTACCAACGGGGAAAAATACAAGTGATAATCAGCTCCAACCACATGGGGTAAATAAGGATGGAGTTTTTTGCCGCGCTCGGCTTGTGCCACAATGTGATCCACCAAAAAATCGTACTCGTCCATAACCGCCCGAAATTCATTCTCATTGGCAAATAAGCCGCACTCTCTATAATGATGTATTTGATATAAGGTAGAAAACAGGGTCTCGGGACACCAAATTTCCTCGCTCGCCACTTGCAGATAATTGTCGCTCAATTTTTCAAAATTCCGTTCCAATGGCATCAGCGAGGCACGAAAGGGTTGGGTTCGCAATGACATATCATTCAAAAAATCACGCTGCCACACAAAAGCTTTGAAAGCCGCCAAGGCCGGAAACCAGAATCGATAAAACAACGGTATTTCCTGTGCGCCATATGTGATCATGCTGTTTGGGCGTTCGATGGCCTTTTCCAAATATCCATTGATATCGCCATAGTAATCGTGTGTGGTATATTGCTTATTGATTAAGCGAAATTCACCTTGGAACCAATTTTTACCCAAGTGAATCATTGTATTCAAATCAATTTCAAATTCCTTCGCCAATTTCATCAATTCATCGGCACGAAACGATTCCGGATTTCTAATTCTTCTGTACGCTGCATCTTGTGAAATACACAATACGTCGGCAACGATTGTGGCTGTTTTCATACCCTTTTGTTTGGTCTTCTGATGTAATAATTGAGTAAATGTTTGAATCATACGCATAACTGTTTTTCTTAAGGTTTTGCACTAACACAACTTTTTAGACCTTGTCACCCAAAGAATTTGCGAAAAATGCAAAAAATATTTTTTAGGGGGACGCAGTTTGGCGATAAACGACGAGCATGAACAGGGTCTCAAAATCAACTTTGTATGGCAGTTTTAACGATATGAAATATGGAAAACAACATGTACAAACAACATCACAGGTTCAACAGAATGCCTTTGAGCCCATCGGCTTTGCCATTCGAAACACCAACAATGTCAACATCCAAATTCAACGAGATCTCCCGACACAGTCTGTGGCGCATCTCCATTTATGAAACCAACCTAGGATTTGTATTCCCAGCTAATCATTGGAGGGCATTTGCATGAAAAAGTTATTACTTACCTTGATCAGTGCAATGTGCCTATACACCGTAGCGAATGCACAAACCTTTATCCAAGACCACCAAAAGTTTTTCTCCGGTCTCAAAATTGAACAATCTTCTCAGCCAAATTTGATTGATTTATCTGCGCCCCAAATTGATCCATCCCTTTACCGAGGGGGGCAACCTACAGAATTTGGTAATTTAGAAATCGCAGAGGAACTCACCCGAATTATGCGCTACAGCGCACTGTCAAAACAATCCAACATTCCACGTTGGGACAGCCTCGTAAATTGGGCCTACCAACATCTAGAGCATGGCGTTCTACCCGCATTGCTCATTGATCACCACTTCAATAAACTATCTGATTCCTTCTGGTTGAAACAAGCCTATAACTATGATACAGATAGCAATTGTATCAAGAAAGTTGGACCTTGGAACAATTCAGACTTTACACAAGAAGACGTTTTTTACTTTATCCCCTTCTTCGCAAATATCCCCTTCAATGTGAATTCCATCATCTTAGACCAACGATTTATCATTAGTCATAGAGAAATTGAATCCAACGTAACCATTGGAATAGATATAAACGGCCATAATCACAAACTCAATATCAATCAGCCAACACCCATTCAAGGAATTGTTTCTGGTATGAACGTATGCCATCTGTTCCTAGAAGCGGATACAAACAATGCCAGGTTCAACCACAACCCCGGGATACAAGTGATGTTGGGAAGCAACACAAAATTGCGTTTGGTAACCAAATTCCAACTTTATGTCACCAACCTCAAACCAGAATGGCAAACAATTACCGAGGGATTGCCAATCGACCAATTCGAGGTGAAAACCTTTGTATCCAATGAAAACAACACCATAATACCCACAGGAGCAAAAGTGACCATCCACTATGGCAATGGTCCCAACGGCGTAAACAACTGCCTTAAAAAACCCATCGTTTTTGTTGAAGGCATAGATTTCGGTTACAAAAACCGCCCCACCGGTTGTAAAGATGGAAAATGCGGGAACATGGGTTATTTGGACCTGCTCAAAGGAAAACAATGGAATGTGGAAACCCAAAGTTGGTCTGATTGGGCGTCCATTGAATTCAGCCCAGCCATATTAAAACAATACAGAGATTCAGGATACGACATTGTATACATCGACTTTTATGATGGTGCAGATTATCTCCAAAACAATGCAGTTGTTACTTACCACGCAATCAAAGAAATCAGCAATCGATTGTGTGGCCAGCACATCCATGTTGTGGGCGCGTCCATGGGTGCGTTGGTTGCACGCAGGGCTTTAACCATGATCGAAAACGATACTGTGCAACATTGCATCAGAAGTTATACATCCTTTGATGGTCCCTTATTGGGTGCAAACATTCCAATCGCTTTACAATCTGCTCTCAATTATTACTCTGGTGTTAATGGACGAATTGAAGATTTGAAAAGTCGCATGTTAGACCGCCCCGCATCAAAACAGATGCTCCTTATGCATTATCAAAACAATGATCAACCCCATGAACTTTTTAATCAGTTTATGGCCGATTCCTCCATGCAGGCATTTCCTAGTCAACCCTGGAAATTTGCCATCATCAATGGCAGCGATCAAATGGAATTCCAGCGTGCCGATAACCTCCAATTGGTATTTCCTGGCGATTCTCTCATCCATTTCAACATCGCACAACCCTTGTTTGATAATGTAAGGCGTATTGCCAATCTACTCGGTGGTAAAGTGCTAAAAATCGTCGCCTCCACGCTACCTACATCAGACGCTAAACTGTTTACCTTCTCCCGTAAATCCAATACCCTTCCCTACGGAAAAGCCACTGTGGCAATCTTTAAAACCAGTTATACCAAAGAGAAACTTCACGTGGTAAATGATCAATTGGTGGGTATAGACCATCAAGCGGGCGGAAGGTCTTCTGCCACACTTGATTTATTCAATTCATTACAGAAAAAACCTTGGTTGGTGTTTTCAGAGTTATACGTAGGCAACACTTGTTTCATTCCTACTTGGAGTGCCATTGGCAGCAGTTATGCCAAAAAACATCATCTCCAACCTTTGGAATATAGCATCGGCAAACAACCCCTTAGTCTTAAAAATACACCATTTCACGATTATTACTCTCAAAGCACCAACCAAGACCATGTTTTGTTCGAAAAATCACAAAATGGAAATGCTATTTGGCTGCTGAAAAAAATCATTTCAACTGAAAAACAGCAATACAACCAAACCAATAAAAACACTTTCATCGGAAACACATTCGATAAATTCTTGGGTAGCATCACCGTTAAATCCGAGCAACAACTCGATATCAATTGTCATTATACCACAAGTAAAATGAACCCCGCCGATATAAATGCGGTGTCACAACTCAACGAAAGAGTATTTGTTTTGGGGAATTGCCACAACGCCGAAATCCGCATCCAAAAAAATGCCACACTCAATCTGGGATCTGGAAACTCAAATCACCAAAACACCCTCTTACAATGCAAAGAAAAATCTAAAATCATCATAGAAAAGGGTGGAACCCTTAATCTGTTTGGCGGTAAATCAACTTTGAGAATTTTTAAAAATGCCCAACTGATACTCGAAGATGGCGCAACACTCAACATCCGTGATGGATCACAATTGATTCTCGATGAAGGCAGCAAGTTTGAGATTGGAAACCAAGTAAATATTTTCATCAATGGAAAAAATGCCATCATACACGTAAAAGGGGAGTTGTCGCTTTCACAAAACGCAACCCTTCAAGTGCGGAGCGAAAAAGGAATGGAAACCGGCATGCTCAAATTAAGCCATGTTGGAGGTGGATTCGGAACATGTAAAATAACTGGAGGAGGGCATGCAAAATTACTTGTATATGGCAATGATGCACAAGCTTCTACCGTATTACAAATTGAAGGCAATATCAACACCCATAAGGTGTTCGACACTATAGCCATGCAACGTGCAAATGTGAAATTTGCCAACAACAGCAGTTTGTTGGTATCGGGTTACGTGCAAATTGAAAATTGTGGGTTTTCACCTACCGATTGGTCAAAATACAGCCAAAATGGCCTTGTTGTAAAATCCGGCAAGCTGGTCTTATCGGGGTCAGAGTTTTCAAAACTAAACACCGGCCTCCAAATTCAATCATCTTGCAAAGCAGTGGTCCAAAACAATCGCTTTTTGTCTTGTGCAACCGCACTCTTAACAGAATCATCAGGTGTGAAAATCAAAAATTGCACCTTCAAAAACAACACCGTAGGCATTGAAATCTTCGGGAATGAAAGCCTCGATTCCATCATGTTGTCAAACTTCACCAACAATGAAACTGGGATTTATTCCTCAGCCGAAAGTGTATATAATCCCCTACATGTGTTAGAGTCACAATTTTATCAAAATACCACTGGTATCAACACCCAAAAAAGACCCGTGGCTTTGGCCTGTTGTATTTTTGGTTACAATACCTACGCAATAAAAGCTTCGGAAACCACAGTTATTGCTGGTGCGCATTCACAAATCAAGGCAAACAACGATACGCTGAAATGTGGCAATAACACGTTTGCCCACTCCCAAAAAACCAGCATCCAACTCAATGGAAGTAGCGTCTTTTTAGATGGCAATAACAACTTTTTGGCAAAAAGTTCAGCAAAGCCTGAAGACAAAATTCAAATCAGCGGTTTTCTGCCAACGCCAAAACAAAGCCCAAATGGCACTCTGTCTACCAGTCTAAATACCGGAACCAATCACTGGTTTCCTTTGGATGCAAATGACAACTCAGATTCCATCCAAGAAAAGTATTTGGCCGTTGGTACCATTGATATCGGTGGAAGATGGTATGAGGTAAATGCGATTTCCAAACAAAAAAGCAAATTAAACACACTCTGCTTTGACCCCTACAATTCGCTGGATGTAACAAAACGTTCAAAGTACAACGACCCAAACGGCGAAGAAAATCAAACATCATTGGAATCAGAAACTTCACTCATTTTGAAAATCCCCAAAGAAGCCAAAATTTATACCATAGATGGCAGAATGATTACCGAAAACCCATTTAAATCCAACTGGTTCGATGGCCTAAGCGAAGGATTCTATTTTGTACATTGGACAAATGAAAACCATGAATCGATTGCCCGTAAAGTTTTTATTGCATCGAAACAATGATAACCACTTAGACAATCAATCAA
Organism: Bacteroidota bacterium; assembly: GCA_027488495.1. Lineage (GTDB taxonomy): Bacteria > Bacteroidota > Bacteroidia > NS11-12g > UBA955 > UBA955. Next base: position 11,746 of record JAIYBO010000019.1, read on the forward strand.
ACCGTTGATAACAAAGACATTCAAAACCCGTGGTTGAGCGTAATTTTGTGAGATGAAAATTACTTTTTGGGGTGCAGCTCGACAGGTTACAGGCAGTATGCATTTATTAGAACTACCTAGTGGCACACGGGTTTTGATTGATTGTGGATTGGATTATGAAAAACGAAAAGAATTTGAAGAAAGAAATGCGAATTTCCCCTTTGATCCTAAATCCATTGATCTTTTGATATTAACGCATGCCCATATCGACCACTCTGGGAATGTACCCAATTTAGTTCGACAAGGCTTCAACGGCAAAATTGTAGGGACAGAACCCACATTAGAGCTGAGTGATTTTTTGTTGCACGATAGCTTGAACATTCAAAGAATGGAAATGGCAGCAAAGCAAAAGACCATTTGGAAAAACAGCGGTAAAAAATTCAACAAAGGCAAAATGCCGAAAGTGCAAACCCTGTATACCAAAAAACACATCACCGAAATGCTCGATCAATCTGTTTGTCTGCCTTACAATGTAGATTACCAGTATAGCGATGAGCTTACATTGAGTTTGCATGAGGCCGGGCATATTTTGGGCGCAGCAAGCGTTCGTTTTTCTATCAAACACAACAACAAAACAACAGTTGTTGGCTTCACCGGGGATTTGGGAAATGCAAATTCCAAATTGGTACCAAACCCCGTGCCCATGAAGAACCTCAATTATCTGATTTCTGAAAGTACTTACGGCGGTCGTAAACATCAAAGCGATTCTAGAAATGCTGAAGATGCCATGTTGGAAGAAATCATCGATACCTGTGTTACACGTGGAGGTAAGTTGGTTATACCTGCCTTCAGTGTGGGTAGAACGCAAGCCATTATTTTCACCATTCACCAATTGTATAGGGCTGGTCGATTGCCAGAAATCCCCATTTTCACAGACAGCCCCTTGGCCATTAAAAGCACCAAGGTGTACCAACACAATGTGGAATTCCTCAATGAAGAAGCGGTTGAATTTCAACAAAAACATGGCTCATTGTTCGACTTCCCTTTGTTACAAGTCATTGAAGATGAAAAAGAAAGTGAGTTGTTGAGCGTAATGAATACACCTTGTGTGATCATCAGTGCCGCTGGCATGGTTGAAGGAGGTAGAATACAAATGCACGTTCGCAACAATGTTGGCTTCTCAGAAAACACCATTTTGATCGCAGGTTTTTGTGCCGAGGGCACCCTAGGTCACCGCCTTTTGTCCGGTCAAGATTTCGTTGAAATCAATAGAAAACCTAGGCCCGTACACGCCAAAATCAAACGTACAGATGTTTTCAGCGCACACCCTGATCATCAACAAATGGTGACCTATTTTGAAGAATCTAACCCTAAAGGCGACCTGAAAAATATTTTCCTTGTTCACGGCGATGAAACACAAATGGGCATTCTTGCCAATGATGTGAAACATACCCAAGTTACACTGCCCGAAAAAGGCCAATCTTTTGAATTGAATTGATTCTATTAACAAGGAAAATATTGCTTCTGCCTTTGGGTTTGATTTGGGGCACAATCGCACAAATCAAAAGGAGCATTTATTCCATGTTAAAATGGACCTCTCGCCCTACGCCAATTTCAATTGTAATTGGCAATATAAATGTCGGGGGCTTGGGAAAAACGCCAACACTCATTTGGATATTCAAACAATTGGTGGATTTGGGCTTACCACCTCAAACCATCGGTGTTTTATCTCGGGGTTATGGACGAAAGTCGAAAGGATTTCTCCCTGTGGATCAAACACAAAACGCCTCAACCGTTGGGGATGAACCCCTAGAAATTTTCCAAGAGGTTCAACGCCATGTAAATCTATCTATCCCCTTTGCCGTTTGTGAAAATAGACCTCTGGGTATCAATCTTTTAAAGGCGAAAAATCCTGATTTACAGGTTGTTTTGCTCGATGATGGATTTCAACATCTTAAGCTCAATCATCACGCCAGTATTTTACTTTGCGACTATCAAAAACCATTTACCAATGATTTGCCTTTACCTGCTGGTAACCTCAGAGAATTTCCATTTGCAAGTAATTCAGCAAAAACAATACTTGTCACCAATTGCCCATCCAATTTAACAGAAACAGAAGCACTCCTTTTCAAAAAAAACCTGTCGAAACATATGGCAAAATGGAACTTGTTGGGCCAGTTGTTTTTGATAAAACAAAAATCTCCGCTATGGGAAAATCATGTGGGATTCCTGTCAAGTAAAACAAGTGATCCCATACACCATCACACCCTTGAATCACTGAAATCCGGTGCCAAAATCATCTTGATCACCGGAATTGCAAAACCCTATCGCGTTGCATCGCAGCTAACAAATTTTTCCATATTGGAACACGTTCAGTTTCCGGATCACCACAACTTTACACAAGAAAATGTAAATCACTTCATGGCCAAATTCAATGATTTTGTTAGGCAATTCCCAGAAGCAGCAATTGTAACAACCCGGAAAGATTATTTCAGACTACAATCACTCAATGGAATAACCAAAACCCTTCCTCTATTTTTGGTTCATGTTGAAATCTACCCCCTTTTAAACACCCAAGAACTCATTAACTCCACCTTAAAAAACATTTTACATGAAAACACAATCAATTAAGATTTACTTATTTTCTCTATCTATACTTCTTGCCACCGCTTTCACCCATTGTGGGTTGCCCCAAAATACCATCGCTGAAGAATTTCAACCAATTCCTTCAAGTACATGGAAGTGGAAGGATTCCAAAACCTTTACCTTCACCGTAGATGATAGCACCCATTATTACAATTTATCCATTGGTTTGAGAATAAACGGCACATATGCCTACAGCAACATTTGGCTCATCTCACAATTGAGAGGAAACAACTTAAATAATAAAAAACAAATACAAATTGAACTGGCAGATCAAACCGGTCGGTGGTTGGGCGAAGGTATGTCGAACCTCATTACCTACGAAAAACCCATCGTCATTCAACAAAAATTACCCATCGGCACTTATACCTGGTCACTGTCTCAAAATATGCGAGATGAATCACTTCAAGGCGTATCCGATATTGGCATCAAAGTAGAAAAAGGACAACCGATTCTCTAAGTAATCATTCAATCTTATGGTAGTGAAAGGATATGCAGCCGCATTGTCGGGTGTAGAGGGAATTGTTGTTACTGTTGAAGCCAGTAGCGTGCCCTTTCAAAGCGAAATGAGTATGACAAGCATCATCGGCTTGCCAGACCATTCAATAAAAGAAAGCCTCTTTCGATGCGTTTCAGCGATAGAACACTCAGGCTATGAAACCATCCGTCAAAAGCAAATCATCAGCCTATCTCCCGCAAACCTTCGAAAAGAGGGCTCAGGCTACGACGTTTCTATCGCCATCGCCATGCTGGCAATGAGTTTTCAAATACCAGAGAAATTGCTCAACCAATATATTGTTATGGGTGAACTCGCATTAGACGGACAGGTAAAACCAGTGAAAGGCGTTTTAAGCATGGCCATTTTGGCAAAAAAGGAAGGTTTTAAAGGACTAATCATTCCCAAATCCAACACCAGTGAGGCCTGCGTAATTTCCGATATTGATATAATCGGCGTAGAATCACTGAGAGATACAGCTGAGTTTTTGGCCGGAAGAAAACAAATTGCTCCAACTAAAAAACAATCCATCCATCCTATAACAAATACGTTGGGACCCCAATTTGCCGATGTCCGCGGACAACAAACCGTGAAACGGGCACTTGAAATTGCTTGCGCGGGTGGACATAATGCAATTCTCATAGGCCCCCCAGGTGCTGGAAAAACCATGTTGGCCCACAGCATTCATAGCATTCTGCCACCAATGACCCTCGAGGAATCACTGGAAACCACACAAATACACTCTATTTCCGGAACGCTTGAAACCTACAACAATCAACAGGGCCTAATCACACAACGCATTGTGAGAAGCCCACACCACACCGCATCGCAAACCGCTCTCGTAGGGGGTGGTGCCTACCCAATGCCGGGTGAAATTTCCCTCGCACACAATGGCGTTTTGTTTCTCGATGAACTTCCCGAATTCCAAAGAAATGCCCTAGAGTCGATGCGACAGCCTCTCGAAGATAAAGAAATACACCTTTCTCGAACCAAATTGAGCGTTCGATACCCTTCAAACTTCATGTTAATTGCCAGCATGAACCCTTGTCCGTGTGGATATTACAACCATCCAAAAGTCGATTGTAAATGTCCCCCAGGTAGCATTGCGAAATATTTAAGTAAAATCAGCGGGCCTCTTTTGGATCGTATCGACATACACATTGCCATTGCGCCTTTGGATTTTGAGGATTTAACCAACACCGCTAGCTCAACAAAAGATCAAGAGTTACAAATAGCCATTCAACAACGCGTTCAACATGCGAGAATTACTCAAAAAGAGAGATTTCAATGCCTAAATATTCCTTCTGTTCACAACAACAGCCAAATCCCAAGCAAAAATTTAACCCAAATTTGCGCACTCGATTCCACCTGTAAAGAACTGTTAAAGAATGCCATGGACAAATACAACCTGAGCGCAAGGGCTTATCACAGAATCATCCGGGTAGCACGCACCATCGCAGATGTTGAAAATGAAAAGGCCATTCAACGTCACCATATTGCAGAAGCCATTCAATATCGATGCCTCGACAAAAACACTTGGGGTATTTAAAAGACCCGAAAATGTTCTAAAAATGACCACGTCGGTTGCGTAAAGAAATATCAAATTGATGATTTGGACTAGCAGTTTTTCTGCCAATTCCATGCATCTCTCATCATCGTTTCGAGATTCCGTTTGGCCTTCCACCCCAAAACAGAATTCACTTTTTCTGTGTCGGCCCAAACAGCAACCACATCTCCAGCTCTTCTATCCCCGATCGCATAATTTACTTGCTCACCTGTTGTGGCTTCAAACGCATTTATGACCTCCAAAACTGAATACCCAACACCTGTTCCAATATTGAAAACCTCAAAGTGACCCTTAGATGGGTCTCCAGGTGTTTCCGGCGTGCTCTTATTTTCCAAAAACAATCGATCAATGGCCGAAACGTGAGCTTCTGCCAAATCCATAACATGAATATAATCGCGGATACAAGTGCCATCAGACGTACTGTAATCACCCCCATACACCGTGAGTTTTTCGCGAATACCTGCCACAGTTTGGGTTAAAAAAGGTATCAAATTATTGGGTATCCCAAGTGGCAATTCTCCTATTTTCGCTGTGGGATGAGCCCCAACCGGATTGAAATACCTCAAACATTGAATCGAACACCATCCGTTGTCTTTCAAAATCACCTCAGCCATTTGTTTGGTGGCACCATAAGGGCTTGCTGCAGGCCTTGTGGGTGTTGACTCCTTCACTGGTACCGATTCTGGTTCGCCGTACACAGTGCAACTACTACTAAAAACCATTCTGTTACAACCCGCTTTTTGCATGGATTCTAACAAACTCACTAAACCAACCACATTATTTCTATAGTACATCAATGGCTGTTCAACACTTTCACCAACAGCCTTGTGTGCCGCAAAATGAATCACCGCGTCAAACTGATACTGCTGAAACAAAGTATCTAGCAGCTGTCCATCATTTACATCGCCCTCAATAAACTCAGGACGATACCCCAACAATTCTGTCAATGCATTCAATACCTCCATGCGAGAATTGTGCAAATTGTCGATAATTACGGGGCAATAACCCGCCTCATGCAAACACAATACAGTGTGAGATCCAATAAATCCCAACCCACCAGTAACCAATATATTCCTTTTGCTTGTCATTAATTCAATTTTTTTACTTTGCCCTCTACGAGTGAATATCGATCTCCAGTACCCCCACAAATGGCAATTCCAACTTCATCAAAATTCAATCTTTCACCAAATTCACTCATCCAACCCACACAGCGTGCCGGTATCCCCAAAACCAGTTCAAATTCACCCACATCTTCCGTTACCACTGCTCCAGCGCCCACAAAAGCATATTCTCCCAAAGTTACACCACAAACAATCGTAGCATTGGCACCTATGGATACACCCTTTTTCAATGTGGTCTTTTTAAATTCTGTACGACGAACCACTGCTGCTCGAGGGTTTATTACATTAGTGAAAACAACGCTTGGTCCCAAAAAACAGTCATCCGCAACCTCCACACCTCTATAAACAGATACATTGTTTTGAATTTTTACACCCGAACCAATCGTCACTCCGTCATCAATAAAAACATTCTGACCCACATTGCAATTTTCACCCAAAACAGCACCACCCATAATGTGTGTGAAGTGCCAAATTTTACTCCCTTTACCAATTTGTGCGCCAATTTCCACAACTGCCGTTTCATGGATTGTGGCATCGGCGAGGATGTTGAGTGTACTCATATCGATATCAAAGGTACATCCACAACAATTTGCAATACAAATCTATTTGTAAATGACATGTTCATTTAACAAAAGGGGCCACCGTTGACGGTGGCCCCTCGGTAATAAACCGTTTTTAAGTCGTTATTTAAATGCCAAACAATCCCAAAATCATATAACTCAAGCCTGCCACCAACGCACTCACAGGGATTGTGATAATCCATGCAATCAATAAACTTCTGGTAACACCCCATCTCACTGCGCTCAATCGCTTCGTGGCTCCCACACCAATTATGGCGCCGGTGATGGTATGTGTAGTACTCACTGGAATACCCATCTGCTCTGTCATAAACAAAGTCATGGCACCAGCCGTCTCAGCACTTACCCCTTCAAGCGGTGTTACTTTGGTGATTTTAGTACCCATGGTTTTGATGATCTTCCAACCACCACTCAATGTACCCAACCCGATCGCAGCATAACAAGCCAATGGCACCCAGTTTGGCAATTCTTTAAAGTCAGAAATTGTTCCGTTAGCAATCAAAGCAGCACCAATGATTCCCATCACCTTCTGGGCGTCATTACCACCATGACCAACACTAAATGCAGCACTAGAAAGCAATTGAAGCTTTTTAAACATGTTTGCCATGCGATTGGCCGTTGGCGTTTTGATTACTTCGCAATAAATATAGCTTAGAATGAAAATCAAAATCACCGCATAAATACACATCAACAAAAAGCGGTTGTCTGCACGATCCAATTCCTTCACCAAATCTTTGTGAATGTCTACCTTGAAACCTTTTGCAAATTTTTCGTAATCTCCAATATTGGTCACACCCAATAACAAAGCCACCGCGTGTGCTGTTGAATCAGCACCTACAACAGAATAGTTCTTGAAAATGGGCTTACATTCATCCAACATGGCTAGCTTCTCATCCAAAATAGGCTGCATCGACTTATCATAAAATGCGTCCTTTTTTGCTTTATCAATTTTCAGTTTCTTGGATACTAGGTCTTTCAACTTTCCTTCGACCAAATAATCCAACTCAACCGTTTCGCCAATTTTGTTCGCTACATACTCACCACCCTCACTTTTGTATTCCTTCAAGAATGGTTTACTGGCTTCATAGTTTGCAATGGCCTTATCATATTTTTTCTTTACAGCCTCGTCTTCTGGATGCTTCGCAAACTCTTTTTTGTACTTATCAACCTTATAAAACTTGGTTAAATTGTCTTCCAACTTCGTATTCATGAACGACCCAAACAAGAAATACAACGCAACACTAGAAACTATGATTAATGCAATCTTTCCAAAAATATTCCTGCGGATAGTAACCAACGTGATAAATATTGAAATGATCATTCCAATCAATGGTGCTAATAAAATGAAATACACCGTTTTTGAAATTTTGTCCATTTCCACCACTTCACCAAAAGGCACCCATCCCTTCACCCAGTAAGCGTGCGCCAATGCAGCACCCGCAAAACCACCAATCAATGTGTGACTTGAAGAACTAGGAATCCCATACCACCAAGTCAACAAATTCCAAAAAATCGCAGCTATCAAACCAGCCAAAATAACCGGTAAGGTGATGTAATTGTCGATCACCGTTTTCGCTATGGTATTCGCTACTGCATGATCTTTGAAAATAAAAAATGCCACAAAATTGAACATCGCAGCCCAAAGGACAGCCTGTAACGGCGTTAACACCTTGGTGCTGACAACGGTGGCAATAGAATTCGCTGCATCATGGAAACCATTGATGTAATCAAACACCAAAGCCAACACAATGATTACAATGACTAACGTTGACATATCAAAATTGTCTGGTTAGAAATTATGCGTATTTCACAATGATGGTTTCAATCACATTGCCCACATCCTCACATTTGTCTGTGGCCACTTCCATGACTGTATATACCTCACGCTTACGAATCAATTCTTTGAAATCATTTTCCACTTCAAACAAATTCTTGATACTCATATCAAACACATTGTCTGCGTGATTTTCAAAGCTGTTGATTCTTACCAGACATTCCATGATTTTTTCAGGGCGCTTCAACTCGCGCAACTGCATCACCGCTTTACCCACCTCTGCAGCACTCTGCATAATGATTTCAGCCAAACTCTGAATGCCCTGCTCATGCGGATTCACTCCATGAAACTGCATTTTTTTACACGATGCATGAATGTAATCAGCTACATCATCCATAGCAGTTGCCAAATAGTGAATGTCCTCACGGTCAAATGGCGTAATGAAATTCTTACCCAATTCGGTAAAAATATTATGCGTTATCTCATCATTCTTGTGCTCATAATCTTCTATCTGCTTGCTTATCGCCAATCTTACATTTGGATCGGCTTCAAATACAAACTGATGTAACAATTTACCCATCTCAGTGACGTTCTGGGCTGTTTGTTCAAACAAGCTATAAAATACCTTGTCTTTTGGTAAAAAAATGCTGAGAATGTTGTTCAATGCCATAGGTGTATTTTTATCGCAACAAATTTACCTTCAG
>JAIYBO010000089.1 GCA_027488495.1 Bacteroidota bacterium
AAAATCAATCAAAGCATGGTTGTCACCGAAAAACTCACCAGCTACAGAGACAAACTCAGGGCCTTGAGTCAAGATACAACTTTGCCCAAATTTGCCACACACCTCATCTACTTGAGTAAGGCAAAAGCCGATGATGAAGTAGAATCACCCTTGATCTATTCAATTTTGTACAAACGACCCAAGCGAGCAGATTTTTACTGGTTCGTGAACATTGAAATCACAGACGAGCCTTACACCATGGAATACAAAGTCAACGTAGTTGAAAAGAATGATATCATTCGTGTGAGATTTAGATTGGGATTCCGTGTTCAACAAAAAATTAGCATGTATTTGAGAATGGTGATTCAAGAAATGGTCGACAAAGACGAGATCGATTTGGATCCATATTACCATGCGTTTATCGATAAAAATCACCTGGGCGACTTCCGCTTCGTGTTGGTTGATGAAGAAATGAGCCAAGAAAATGAATTGTCGATCATCGACGACTTGGTGATGCAAGCCTATGACAACATGAAGGTATTGGCTGGCAAACCAGAAAAATGGTTTGGATTGGATGGCTCGGTGGTTACTCACGAAATGGTACCAGTAATCATCAAACCCCGCAGCTCCGTGAAACTGCAACGCATTTAACCATCCTCAAAAAACGTCGCTAAAAACATGAACAAATCGCTATTCATTGCCATTATACTACTGTGGGGATTTAGCCCAGTTATCGCCATTGCACAACCAACAGAACCCATCGCTTCGAAAACCGTAGAGCAAAATCCGGGATTAACCTTGGAGCGCATTTTTCGCGACCCCTCCCTCTATCCAAAACCAGGCAACTTTGGTGAATTCTCTCCCGATGGCAAACACTTCATTGAATTCAAACTAGACGATAGCCCTCAACCATCAGACAAAACCACTTCCAACAGACCAATTCCTTGGCAATTGATCAAAAAAGACATCGAAGGCAAATCCAATACCCCCATCATCTTGTTCGATGCCAAACGATTCCAAGAAATTCCGCCGCAAGGCAGCTACGAAATTAGCAGCGATGAGAAATTCATGGTGGTGCAATACGAAAAACAGCAAGTCTATCGTCATTCATTCACTGCAAAAAGCTATGTGGTTGATTTGCAATTACATAAAATCACATACATACCCGGACGTATGCGATATCCTACCCTATCGCCCGACAACAAACGGGTGGCTTACGTGAAAGACAACAATGTATTCATCTATGATTTGATTGCCGGCACAGAAACCCAAATCACCACCGATGGCGCAGAGAACAAAATCATCAATGGTGCGGTAGACTGGGTATATGAAGAAGAATTCACCATGGACAACGGCATGCGCTGGTCGCCCAGTGGCAGTTTCCTCGCGTTTTATCACTTCGATGAAAGCAAGGTGAAGGAATTCTCAATGGACATGTTCAACAGCAAGGCATTGTATCCATCGCAAACCCAATGGAAATATCCCAAGGCAGGCGAAGACAACGCCAAAGTGGATGTGCATATCTACAGCTTGAGCGATCAGCAAACCCGCATCGCAAAGACAGGTAGTGAAAGGGATCAATATTTACCGCGAATTCAGTGGACCCAAACCGATCAATTCTTGAGCATACAGCAATTGAACCGTTGGCAGAATCATTGGGAATTGTTGTTCTGTAATTCAGCAAACGGCGATTGTGGGGTGGCATTGGAGGAGATTGATTCGGCGTATGTTGAAATCACCGACAACCTTACTTTCATTCCCAACAGCACACAATTCATTTACAGCAGTGAGAAATCTGGTTTCAATCATTTGTATTTACACGATTACCGCGATTGCGTTGAAAAGGGCCAATTCCAAAATTACTGTACACCTACACAGCGATATTCGAAAGCCATCACCACGGGCAATTTTGATGTAATCCGATTCTTGGGTTACGTGAACGCCACAAAAAGTGTGGTTTATAGCAGCAGCGAGCAATCTGTTTTGGAGGACCATGTCTATTGTATCGGATTGAACGGAAAGGGTAAAAAGCGCCTCACCGAGCCAGGATTCAATTATACTGTCGCCCTTGGCCCAAATGCCATTTACTATACCGAATCTCGCAGTAGCAATAGCAACTTGCCCGTGGCAGAACATCGCATCAAGCGATTGGATGGAAAATGGAGCAAAGACGTGGAATTGAATGCAGCATGGACCGAGAAGATGGCATCCTTGAATTTGGGCGCCGTTAAGTTTGGTGAATTCAACACAGACACAACCAAAACCGGTTACTGGAAAACAGAATTTTGGAACTTGGCCACACAAAATGGATGGGACGCCAAAACAGCTGTAACCCAGTACAATGCGCATTCGGCACTTTTATCGAAGCAAATTTCATACACCATCTACCCCGCAAACTTTGACGCTAATAAAAAATACCCTGTTTTGATGTTTGTTTATGGCGGACCCGGTAGCAATCAGGTAAGAAATCAGTTTGGGAGTCGCAACTTTTTCTATCATCAATACTTGGCCTCGCAAGGGTATTTGATTACGGTGGTAGACAATCGCGGAACCGGCAGAAAAGGCGCCATTTTCAAGAAATCAACTTACCTAGAATTGGGATTGCTTGAAAGCACAGATCACGCCTTCGCAGCGAAGCAAATGGCAAGCCTTCCCTATGTAGACGCGGGCAGAATTGGGATTTGGGGATGGAGTTTTGGGGGATACATGAGCAGTACCGCCATAACAAAACACAGCGATGTATTCAAGGCCGCCTTGGCCGTGGCGCCCGTTACTCATTGGAAGTATTACGACAACATTTACACAGAGCGATATTTGCGCAGACCGATCGACAATCCACTAGGATACGAAGACAATTCACCCATAAACTTCACCGATGGCATCAAAGGAAACTACTTATTGGTGCATGGTACTGGCGACGATAACGTGCATTGGCAAAATTCTGCTGAGATGATCAATGCGATGATCAAATCCGGCGTTCGTTACGATGCGGAGGTATATCCAAACCGAAACCACGGCATCGGTGATCGCGCAGCGAGTTACCATCTGTATCGCAGAATGACCGAATTTGTTTTGCAAAAATTGTAACTACTGGTCTTCCATTTGCGATAATCGCAACCAGAAAGGGAAGATCTTTGCAGCATACTAAAACGCTTTACAACCTAAATTGTTATTTCATCATGAGTTTACAAATCGGATCCCCTGCCCCAGCATTTTCTGCGAACAACCAAAATGGCGAATTGAAAACATTGGCCAATTATAGTGGTAAAAAATTGGTACTGTATTTCTACCCCAAAGACGATACCCCTGGTTGCACAGCGGAAGCATGTAGCCTTCGAGATAATTATGAAGCCTTATTGGCTCAAGGTTATGCAATCCTAGGTGTGAGCCCCGACAAAGAAGCAAAACACCAAAAATTCATCGAAAAATATAACCTTCCATTTGATTTATTGGCTGATACCGACAATGCAGTGGCCTTGGCCTATGGTGTTTGGGTAGAGAAAAGCATGTATGGTCGAAAGTACATGGGAATCGCAAGAACCACTTTTGTGATTGATGAAAAAGGCAATTTGTCTGAAATCATTGATAAAGTGGACACCAAAAACCACGCAAATCAAATCATTTCTTAAATGCTTATTGGCACGCACTTGCATTGAATAGATGCATGTGTTGTATTTTTGCAGTCATCCTAACTTTAGTCGGGAAATTTATCTATGCAATCAACAAAACAAACCATCGGAATCATTGGCAGTGGCAGTTGGGCCACGGCACTCATTAAAATGATTTCAGACGCTGGCCATGTGGTGAATTGGTGGATTAGAAATCCCGAGAAAGCAGAATACATCAAAACACACCTGCACAACCCAGATTATCTTTCAAGTGTTGAAATTCACCCGGAGCGTGTGATTGTAAGCAGTGATTTACAAGATGTGCTCAATCGAAGCGAGATCACCATTTTGGCTGTACCATCGGCATTTATTCATCAGAGTTTAAATGGATGTGTTTTGCCCACAAATCACCTGTACGTATCTGCGATCAAAGGGATTGAGCCAACCACAAATTTGGTCGTGGCCAAATACCTAGAAAAGCACCACGGTATTCCGTTGGATCAAGTAGCCATCATCACCGGACCATGTCATGCCGAGGAAGTGGCCGCCGAAAAGCTCTCCTACCTCACCGTTGCGGCCAATCAATTGCCCATTGCGGAATGTATCAAAACCTATTTGGAGGGAGATTTCATTCGCGTTTGGTGTAGCAATGACCTAATTGGTGCGGAATACTCGGCTGTGATGAAAAATATCTATGCCATCGGTGCGGGAATTGCACATGGGTTGGGATATGGCGACAATTTTTTGGCACTTTATACAAGCTGTGCCATTCGGGAAATGAAGCTTTTCCTGGAAACCATTGCCCCTGCCAATCGCGATGTGAATGAAGCCGCCTATTTGGGAGATTTGTTGGTTACCTGCTACTCACAGTTTAGTAGGAACCGAACTTTCGGGAATATGCTTGGCAAGGGATACAGCGTAAAAGCAGCTCAACTTGAAATGAATATGGTGGCAGAGGGATACTATGCATCGAATTTGATTTATAACAAATGCGAAAAAAGTGATTTGGCATTACCCATTGCAGACGCGGTGTATCGCATCATTTATGAAAACGCCAGTGCCAAAAAAACTTTCAAGACCTTGAGCGATCAATATTTGCATTGATCCATAGCGATTGAATCGTTGCCGCTGAACATCTAAAGCAATCATTCCCCCATTATTCACCATTTCATTCCAAACAAAAGGCCTGTAACTTTGTATCTTTAGTTACGAAAATGGGATTTAAAATTTATACGAAAGCCGGCGATGACGGCAAAACGGGACTGATCGGCGGAGAAAGAGTTTCAAAACATCACATCAGGGTTGAAAGCTATGGAACGGTTGACGAATTAAACAGCCATATCGGCATGATTCGTTGCCACCTCAAAGGAGAGACCGAAGAAATATTGTTGGCGGAGGTTCAAAATGATTTGTTTACCATTGGATCATTCCTCGCCTCTGCAGCCGGATCAAACATATCCTTACCTGCTTTGGGAGAGGAAAAAATCGGTCGATTAGAATCAGAAATCGACCGCCTCACCAGTGTATTACCAGAATTAAAGAATTTCATTTTACCTGGAGGTTCAATCCAAGGTGCGCAAGCGCACGTTGCCCGATGTGTATGCAGGCGTGCCGAGCGATTGGTTGTGCATTTGCGCGACATCGAAGACGTGCCGGCTTTTGTGGTGAAATACCTCAATCGATTGAGCGATTACCTCTTCACTTTGGCCAGATTTCTCGACCATAAAAACGGGGGCATTGAAATCATTTGGAAATCAGAAAAATAACTTTTTATCGATTTTTTTAACAAGATCACGAAATTTCAACAAACCAACATTACATTTGTTACAACAAATATCATCATGAGAAAAAATACTATTTTATTCGGAATGGCTGCCATCGCATTAACATTGGGTTCTTGCGGCAGTAACGCATCAGAAGCATCTGGTGCAGATTCAGTTGCCAATGCAGATTCTAACGCTACCACCTACACTGTAGATGTGGCTTCTAGCAACATTGGTTGGTTCGGTACACACGCAGTAGGCACAGGAGACCACACCGGTACCATTGGAATCACTGAAGGTACTTTGAGTGTAGCCAATGGCAACATTTCAGCAGGTTCTTTCGTGATCGACATGAACTCAATCAAATGCACAGATTCTTTGCCTGCAGAGTATTTGACCAAACTACACGGTCATTTCGCTGGTGAAGATTTCTTCAATTCAGCAAAATTCCCAACTGCTAAATTCGAAATCACTGCTTGCGAAGCAAAAGCGGATGGTGACAACACACATTTGATCAGTGGTAACCTAACCATCAAAGATTCAACCAAAAACATTTCTATCCCAGCGAAAGTAACACTTGGTGAAACAGTTACAGCTACTGGAAAAGTAATCATCAATCGTTTGGATTGGGGTATCAACTACGACAAAGACAACATGACTTTGGCCGAAGCAGCTCAGAAAAAATTGAAGAATGGCGTAGTGAGCAAAGACATCACTTTGACCATCAATTTGACTGCGAAGAAATAATTCAACTTTCAAATCGGGGGAACCCCGTAAACAAGAAAGGGGGCGCAATTGCGCCCCCTTTCTTGTTTATTACTCTACCCTGCGCGTTCAGACACAGGCCATAAAATTATCCCATCCTACGATTGCCAACCCAAACAAATCTGCGATTCACATACTGAGAATCAGTAAATGAAGCATTCCCACTTGGATTGCCACCCGTTACGTGAAAATCACTAAATGCCGCATGCTGATTCACAAAAGCAGCACCAGTAAAATTGAAACTCACAGGCGTAAATACCGCATTCATTGCATCCTCAACCTCGCCCATAAACACATCATCTGTGCTGTAGCAAGAACAAGTAATTGCGCCCAATGCATCGGCACAAGAGGCTGTCAATGCCAAACTGTGTTCTGCGCTATCGGTCTTCACCACAAAAACAATCGGGCCAAAGCACTCATGTTTCCATTGGGCCACATCAGATGCATTTACGGCAATCACCGTTGGCGATGCGGTTCTAGCATCCGGAAACTCCGTATTCACAATGTTCATAGAAGCCAAAGCGACTCCACTTCCCGCCGCTGATTCAACGGATTTCACGCGAGACGAAGTTATATCATTCTGAATTGCACCCAAAGTACCAGCACCCATTTTAGGATTTTCTGCCAAACCTTTTACCGCATTGGCAATTCCCGCAACAACCTCATCATAACTCATATGGCCTTCAGGCGTTTTAACGCCAGTAGACGACACAAAAATGTTTTGAGGCGCCGTACACATTTGTCCACTATACAAGCTCGCTGCAAACGCCAAATTACCAAACACCGCAGTGGCATCTACCACACTATCCAAGATCACAGAGTTCACACCCGCTTTTTCTGTAAACACGGTTTTTCCAGAAAGAGATTCTATGTAATCGCCGAAAGCAGAACCACCTGTGTAATCGATCAACTTCACCGCATCATCCTCAGCCAAAGCCTTGGTAATGGGCTGATCCAAAGTATCTACACCCAACTGCACGATCGTTGCAGGCAAACCAGCAGCAATCAACGCCTTTTGCAATTCCGCAACAACAATGGCGATAGGCAACACACTCTTAGGATGGGGCTTCACAATGCTCGCGTTTCCGGTCATCAAGCTACCAAACAATCCCGGAACGGTATTCCAGGTGGGGAAAGTGGAACATCCAATGACCAAAGCAATACCCTTGGGTATCGCCTTATAGTTCTTATGCAACGTAAGGTCAAACTTACCCATGTTCTTCACCCAAGCAACATCGCTCGGAAAACGACCCAACTCGTGATAAGCCATCGACAACACTTCCAACGCCCTATCATTTGCGTGCGGACCACTGGCCTGAAAACTCATCATAAAGCTTTGTCCGGTGGTATGCATCGTAGCATAAGCGACTTCAAAAAACCTCAACGCCACGCGATCCAAGGCATCCAATAGAACAGCAGCGCGTGTATCTGCAGAAGTTTTCGACCATACTTTTTGGGCCGATTTCGCATTCGATATCAAAGCATCCGCTGAAAATTGTGGATACTGCACACCCAATCCCGTCATCATGTAAGGACTCACCTCTTCACCCAACCATCCCAAACTACCCTCTTGGAATAACTCGGTAAAATTCTGAGTAAGTAAAGATTGAAAGGCCGAAAGTCCTTGAGCCATGCCATCTTCAGCATATGCACGGGGCGATTCTGGCCAAGCCGAATAATAAGTTCTGTTGAGCTGGGCGGCATAGGCAGCTTCCAATCTCTCTTTTATTGATTGATTCATAAAATATTCTAATTCAAATTGTTAAAAAGTGGATTAAGCCTGGCCCGTTGGTCCACCAAAGCCAAAAGGCACCGCGTGTGGAGGCATCCCGTTACCTTCTTCCAAAGGAATTTCACCAAAATGATCCTCGTATCTACCCAAATTGTCGCTCAATGCCATTACCAATCGCTTGGCGTGTTGAGGGGCAAGTATGATCCTACTCTTGACTTTCCCTTTGGGAATACCTGGCATCATTCTCACGAAATCCACAATGAACTCCGTTTGAGAATGTGTGATAATCGCAAAGTTGCTGTAAATACCCTCAGCAATCTCTTCGGTAAGTTCGATATCCAAACCTGGACCTTGTTCTTGATTTTCTTCCATCATGTGATATTACAAAATTAATCTACCCAACGCATTTCACAACCAATATCACCCAATAATCCATAAAATCCTATTGGCATCACTTCACGCAAACCACTGATATTTCTACCAAGGCATCCTTGGGTAATCGACTTACTTGAACCGTCTCTCTTGCGGGGTAATTCCCTTCCTGAAAAAAGCTTCCATAAATGGCATTCACCTTGGGAAAATCATTCATGTCTTTCAAAAATATCGAAGACTTTACCACATGATTCCAATCCAAACCCGCAGCATCCAGTAATGCCCCGATATTGCTCATCACCCGCTTCGATTGAATCTCCACATCCGTTTCACTGTCGAAAGCACCCGTTTTGGGGTCTAACCCTATCTGACCGGAAAAGTAAAATGTGTTACCCACCCTTACTGCTTGACTGTATGGCCCAATCGGTTTTGGGGCATTTTCAGAATAAATGATTTCTCGCATGTTCTTTGATGTAATTTTGTAATTGCATGAAAATAGGAATATTGGCAAGCCCAACCAAACAAGCCGCTTGGGAAAGCAAACAAACACCCGCCGTTTCATATTCATGGGTGCAAGATAGTAAAGCCCATGAAGATTACGATGTATTCATCGACTTGGATTTCGACAACCACACAGAAAGGATTGTTTCTTACTCAACCAACGCCCGCACTGTTTTTTTACTCGGAGCCGTTAAATGCACAATCGAAAGTGCATTTCATCAACACAAACTCTCTTGGACCGGCGCCCTCAACAATAAAAATCAAATCATTGGTTTCAATGCGATGTGCAGTTTTGTTGAACGCAATACACTGGAATTCACAAACCCTATGGGCATCGATCAAAGCAGATTACAAACCATTGCTGAACAACTTGGATTTCCCCAAATGGAAGTAGTTGAAAGCAGAATTGGGCTAATTACTCCAAGGGTGGTATGCATGATCATCAATGAAGCTTATTACACGGTGCAAGAAGGCACTGCCAATCGGGCCGATATTGACCAAGCCATGAAACTAGGCACGAATTATCCAATGGGGCCATTTGAATGGTGCCATAAAATTGGTATCGCCGATGTTTATGAAACTTTGGAAGCCATATATAACGACACACATGATGAACGTTACAAGATTTGCAGTTTGTTAAAGCATGATTACCTCACCCTACTTTGATTTGATTTTAATCAACTAAATACAAATTCTTAACAACCATTTTTATTGCGTTATAAATAAACAAAAAGGGGCGCCAATTGGCGCCCCTTTTTGTTATCCAATCAGATCAAATCTGAATGGCTTTTATTTGAATCAACTCTTACTTCTGAACCGTGATCTTCTTGGTCACTTGCTTGCTACCTGAAGTTACTTGTACCAAGTACACTCCGTTGCTCAAGCCATCTGTGTTCAAGCTCATCACACCTTCGTTTGCAACCGTTCTGCTGCTCACCATCTTGCCCTCAATGCTCATCACATTCACTGTGATGTTTGCGCCAAAGGTTTCAGAGGTAGCTACTTTGATGTCACCTGCAGTTGGGTTGGGATAAACCGCTACACCCACTTCCTGCAAATCTTTCACCGCTGCACGGTTCATTACCACTTTCTTGGTCTTTGAACATTCGCAACCGGTCTGACGCACTACTGCCTTCATGGTCACAGTGTATTCACCGTCGCTCTGCAAGTCATAGTTCACTGCTGCATTTACATCTTTAGACTTCATCGTTCCTCCACCTGCGAATACCCAAGTGTAGTCAACGTTGTTTTGTCCACCGGCAACACCTACAGAATTCACGGGTTCGGCTTTGATTCCGTAGAAGCTAAATCCATAGTCTGGGGTGGCTTGGAAATCACAAGTACGTGGTGATTCATTGATTGTTACACGCTGAGTGATAGAATCTGCGCAACCACCGGCAATGTATGCATACAAGGTTACGTTGTAGCTTGTAGTTTGAACAATGTTGTACAATTTAGAAGGGTCTGAATTGGTAGACGATGTGTTATCTCCAAAATCCCAAACATAAGTGATATCACCTTGTGGCCATGTGGTGTTGTTTACAAATACCACTTGGTCTCCAGCACATACGTCTGTTGCAGTGAAGTTGGCTTTTGGTTGGGTGGCCACATTGAGTTGTTTAGAGATTACATCAGAGCAACCGTTGTCTAATGTTACCAAAAGTGTGATGTTTTTAGGACCCAAATTGCTCCAGTTCTTGCTGGGTGACTTGGTCTTGCTTGTAGTACCGTCGCCGAAACTCCAGTTGTAGTTGGCCACTGATCCAGCAACATCCGCTGTGGTGTTGGTGAATTCAGTTGGGGTCAATGAACATGCTGGGGTGTTGGTGAAGCCCGCTTTGGGTGATTCACGTACTTCGATGCTTCTAACCATTGAATCTTTACATCCAAACTCAGACATGGCAATCAATTTTACGTTTTTGTTACCAGATTTAGAGAATGTGTACTTGGGAGACTCGTCGGTGCTTACGCTTCCGTTGTCGTTGAAATTCCAGAAGCTACCTACCAATCCTGACCCGATGGTGGTTTGGTTGGTGAATACAAATTCATCGTTGTCGCATGATCCGCTCTTCAACACAAACTTGGCTGTAGGTTTTTCAAACTGATATACTTTTTGGGTCAACTTGGCTACGCAACCGTTCAAATCGGCACTCAATGTTACGTTATAAGTACCTGGCTTGCTGTATTTGTATTTGGCATCAGTGGTTGAAGCACTTGCTCCGTTTCCAAAATCCCACGACATTTTTGCTGTGATGGGGCTAGTTTTGTTGGTGAATACCAAGTCTTGACCCAAACATGCATTGGCTTTGTCAAAAGCAACCGTTGGGATGGCATTCACTTCTACATCATACGATTTGGTGAATACAAATCCATGAGGAAGTGTTTTGGATGTCAAGAGAACTTTGAATTTACCAGAGCTAGGGAATTGGAATACAGGCTCGGGGGCGTTGGATGTATCCGCAGCACTGCCTGTACCGAAGTTCCAGAAATGCTCCATAGCACCTGAGTTTACTTTAGAAGTGTTGGTAAATAATACTTCATCGCCGTTACAGATTTTAACTGGGTAAGTGAAATCTGGGGTAATAGAAGGATAAATCAACACGCGACGTTTGATGAAGGTATCGCAGCCGTTGTTATTGTCGGTTACTTTCAATACTACCGTAACGAAGCTGTCTTCCAAAGTTGCGTCAGATGTTTTGAATTGAACTTCTAAGTTGGTTGATCCACTTGGCGGAGTCAAGGTAGCACCAGTGATGGCTTTTCCACCTTGGGTGTATGCTTGTACCGTAGCGTACCAATTGTTTGGCGATGAGGTTCCGTAAGTAGAGTTGCTGTAAACACGGGGTGCTCTAACATCATAAATTAC
The DNA here is from genome assembly GCA_027488495.1 of Bacteroidota bacterium. Classification (GTDB taxonomy): domain Bacteria; phylum Bacteroidota; class Bacteroidia; order NS11-12g; family UBA955; genus UBA955. Next base: position 11,587 of record JAIYBO010000089.1, read on the forward strand.
GGGTTGATCGAGTACTGTGATATCGAACGGTCTGCCTCTTTGATAAATTGCTGTGTTGGGTGTAGTGGTTTTTGTAGAGAATTCATAGAAACCTCCGCCTGGAGCAGGTTTTACCAAAGTTGAGAAAGTGAATGAATCGTTCTTTGTGTTATCGTCTGGAATGTCCAAGTAAATTTTAATGGTGGTTTGACCAGCGATATCCAATACCACAGGGGTTTTGAAATTGTATACAAATGAATCTCCGGGTAAAATGCGTTGAGTAACCACTTCTCTGGTTGCTTTTCCGTTCACGCTAAATGCCACATTGAAATTATAGATGGTATCTACAAATGTATTGCGAATGGTTAGGCTGGCTGTAGATTCATGTCCAGCACATACAGTGCTTGCAACAGAGTATGACGTTCTTACGGCAGCAATGTCCATGAAGTTTTCCAATGCACCGCGATCACTGTTGCCGATGTTTCTTTTCTTTTTGTTTAGGTCATCGTTGATGTTTGCATTGGTGGGTTTGTTGTTTTGGGTTTCGAAAGCGTTAGATCGCATATCGAGCTTGGCGAAATCAACCCACTGTGGGTTGGTGTAATTGTCTGCGCTACCCACTTTCACATCGCCTTTGTATGCACTGTATGTATTGTAGTTAGATGTACCTACGCGCCATAGTTGTGTGGCACCAGGAGCATTTACCAACCAAGAATTGAAGTTGATAGACTGGATGTTGTTTGCGGAATTCGAATTCAAGTAGCCTGGATATATGTAATAATTGGATGTTGCATCCAAGATGTTTCCTTCGAAGTTGAAACGAGAGTTCATCTCTTGGAACAAATAACCATAGGCGAAATGGAACTGGTAGCTCGAATTTCGGGTATGCAATGTGTTTTCTCGAACATCGGCGGTCCAGCCAGAGTTGAAGTTGTAGGTGTACACGTTGTAGTTTGCAAAGTACCCGTAGTTATTGGCAATCAGGTTGTTGTTGAACCACAAGTTGTTGGGGTAATATATCAACCATCCATACCACAAGCCAGTCGTGTTACCACCGCGGTTGTTTGTGAATGTATTGCGCGTTACACGCATAGACCCCATGAAATATAAATAGGTTGTGTACAGGTTACCAGAAGATGAGTTACTATCGATCCGGTTGTCTTCCCATGCATTTACGCTACGAACAGAATTGTAGTTGTACCAGTTGTAGAAGATGTAGGTGGTTCCGCCCGATCCCATGTTGTTGAAACTGTTGTTGGTGATTCGGTTGTTGATGACGTTGTTGTCATAGCAGAAATACATCCAGTGGGTGTAGTTGGTTGACGTAGTGTATGATTGGTTTTTGTCTACCACGTTGTTTTGGAAGTTGATCGCATAGGCATAATACAAATAGGCATGGAAGAACTGAGAGTAAGCCACAACGTTGCGGGTTGTATTGCCATCGAAGATCACAGGGTTGGTAGCTGATCCGTACAAATACCAACCAAACAAAGTGTAGTATGTGTTGATGTAGTTTGAAGTTGAACTTACGCTTGCTCCGGCATAGGGCATGTCGTGAAAGTTGTTTCCTCTGTACGATGTTGAACGGTTTGTACCGTAGGTGTAGTAAGTCCAAATGCCATACAAAGTGGTGTTACATGGACTGCTGCTGCTAGCGGCCAAACGACTGATGTCGTTGTTGATGAACTGTTCCCCGTTTGTATAGCGGTTATAGATCGCATAGAAGAAGAAGTTGCGAATGGTATTTCCTTCAAAAGTATTGTTGTTCGCTGTACTTGTGTAGAACGAAACACTTTGTTGGTCAATAATACCGAAAGTTGGACCAGGAGCGCCACTGTTGGTAGTTCTCATCGTACAATTCCGGATTGTGTTGAATGAACCATTTTGGCCAGTTGTAGT
>JAIYBO010000028.1 GCA_027488495.1 Bacteroidota bacterium
GCGGGGATTAGGGAGGCCACGGATGTGATAGAGCAGGAGGGCATCGCTAGGACGTTTGCGCACGTTGAAAAGGCGGGTGCTACCTTGTATTTGTTGGATATGGGTGTTTGTGCTTTGGCTGATGCCGAGGCCGATTTGTTGATGTTGAAAGAGAAGACCTCCCGCGTTTGGGTGGTTTGCAATAAGATGGATTTGGTGGATGAGCGCGCTCGACAGACGTGGAGGGAAATGGTGACATCGTTGGGGTTGGAGGAGCCGTGGTTTGTATCGGCAAAGGAACTTTCATCGGTGAAGGAATTGAGAAAATCGCTAGAAAGTCGCTTCTTAAATGGGTTTGGTGATTTGGCTGATCAAACGGTGGTAACGAATGTTCGTCATGCCGAGTCTTTACAGCAATGTTCTTCTGAGATGGAGCATGTTTTGACCGGGATGGATTCGGGATTCACTGGTGATTTATTGGCTTTCCATTTGCGATCTGGCATCCGTTCTTTGGCTGGCATCACGGGGGAGATTGGGGTTGAGGAGATATTGGGATCTATCTTTTCGAAGTTTTGTATCGGGAAGTAATGGCTTCATTGTCCCATTTTTGATCTGATTTTTTATTTGCGCAAAGTATTGCATATTAATGCTTTGTTTGTTGTCTATGCTAGATGTCGCTTTTTGTAATCAGCGATATTTGGTGTCGTAAATTGCTTTTTTTGACATTTTTGTTGCTCATTTGTTGCTCGAATTTCTTGAGCAACAAATGAGCAACAAAAAAAAATTCAGAACGTAATAAAAATTATTGCACTACCCTGCACCATACTGCACCACTCTGCACCACTCTGCACCATGCTGCCGATCTGCATTGAAATCAAGCATGCTGGAATACGGTTCGAACGATTGATTTTAATTTACGTTTTGTTTTACCATTTCCATAGAGCTGAGTTGCTTTCATTAAAGCATGAGCATTAAAGCTGTCAATGTTATTAGGTAATTTATCCAAAGTTTGCGATTGGTCTTCCGCAAGATCTTTAATATTATTTAATAAATCAACAAGTAGGTATTCTCTTGTGATATTCTTGGGAAACGACGACTTCAACTTGAATTCAAATGTCTTTCCATTGAGTTGAAATTCGCCTTTTCGTTTATGGTTATATACCCAAGTTGTATTGTATAGCTGCGTAAGGCCAAGCCCCAGTGAATTGAATGTATTTGGGGACACCAAAAGAAAGTCATCGTCTTTTAAAAAACGTTCTATTACTTGACGATCATCGGGCGGGACAATACCAAATTTTGATTGCTTTGGTGCGTAATACAAGCCTTGGTTCAATTTTATCAATGTGCCGTCTTTAGTGAGCGTCGCCAAATGCCTGTCTATGGCCGTGGAGTAATATTCCAGGTCAGAACGGCGATATACTTCACCCTGTTTGATATGTTGACGGAGTAAATCCATTTCTTTGATACAAAAGTAAAGGTGTTTTTTTAAATTGCATGCAAAAAATGGAAAAATTCATGCAAATGGAATGAATTATTGAGCCTAAGAAATTGTTGTAATGCTGATCTGGGAGGTCGGTTGAAGGCGCGTTTTAAACGAATAGCCTGCGATGTCTTTGTTGAATTAATGATATATAATCCTTCTTGAATTCTTCCGATAAAAAACTTTGTGATATCCAGGAAATCCAGATTGGCAATACGGTTTCAAAGCGCTTATAAATGGCATTCGTTGATTTTTCGCCAATTTTAAGCGATGTTGCCAGTGCTTGGAAATCGTTACGATATAATTTGCTCTTTTTCCCGTTGATTGTGAGTGCCGATTCTTCCGTGTCCTCAGGCATCACAATTGCGGTATTTAATAAATCATAGGCAGGAGAAAGCTCATACTCGCCTAGTGGATTTTCAATGAGCGAGAAATTCTTCAAATGCATATCGGCATTTCCTGTCAGATAGCAGAATATAACCAATTCAAATAGTCTCTGAGCTTCAAAGCCCTGGTTCTTGGTAAATGAATAGGTCAGTTTTCCAATCTTTTCGAGAGAACCACGGTATTTGTGTTCCGTGAGGTTTTCGCTGAGTTGGCAAAAATCTTCAACGGCAATTTTGGCACCTTTGTTTCTGTCAAAGCGCTTGGTGATGTAGGCCAATTCTCCAGACTTTAATCTTATTAATCCATGACTGGCTGTTTTAATCTTTACCAATTCGGCTAAATGCATGGTGATGTCTTCGTTCTCTGGAAGTTCTCTGAATTGAGAAGTTGGGGGCTTTAAGATAAAATCGCCATGCAAACCTACAATGGTTAACCGTGACGGTTCATTTCTATGCTTTTCAACATTGATTGATAGCTTTGGCTGTACGCCGGTGACAGCTTTACTTAGGATGATATTTTGTCGAGCTAACTCTTCTAACTGTTGCAAGTCAAAATCTATGGCAGGCAATGCTGATGTGCCGAATAGTTTTTTGGCGCATGCAGGATGATAGTCGTTTTGACTCTTCTCAAGCGTTTGATAACAGTATAAACATTTGTTCATGGTGCCATTTCTTGTGAGATGATAGATACACACCCGATGCTGTCCCTACATAAAGTCAGTAGTAATCCAAATCGATCATTTATTTTTATTTTCCAGTTGTTTACGGCGATGTTCAATAGCCAACCCTCTGGAATTAAGCCATCGAAAAAAGGGAATAAGACGTTGCTTACGAAAGGTTTTTGTTGCAATGGCAAAGTTAGACTTACGGGTTTCGGTAGAGCACTTGCCAAATATTCACGATCATATTGAAAGACGAAGCCTTCATCGGATTCACGAATGATTCCAGCGAATGTATTTTTGTATAATACTTGTGCCTGTCTCATGATTCAGTTTTTTGAACAACGCCCAATTCACCTCCAAATAATGCCAACACCTGGTTCACTTTATCCAATTGAACTGTTTGTTTTCCCTGCTCTAATTCACGCACAAATCGAAGCCCTACACCCGCTCTTTCTGCCAATTCAGGCTGTGTAAGCTTCAGTTGCTTTCTTTTTACTTTGATAAATGTTACAATTGTTGTGCTCATATTTATACCCTTATGGGTGCAAATATAATATGAAGTATTTAAAATATACCTTAAAGGGTATATATTTTGTTGATATTTATATTTTTATACCCTATGAGGTGTAAATTGGGTCGTTTTTATGCTGAAAGCGCTAACTGTAATTTTCAATTCCAGCGATAACGGTTCTTGGCGATGAGGTTGTAAACGAAATCGGTGAGGGGTAATGGCAGGAAGCGGAATAGACTTAGCCAGCGCCAAGGGAAGCGGGTGTGGCGTAACAACTGAAAGGCGGCGCGGGAACGCACGTGAACTGCGCCTTCCACAAAATACACCGTTTGCAAATCAATGAAATTGATACCGTGCGATTTGAGCAATTCCTTTGAATCGGCGCTACGGACCGACCAAATTTCAATGTCTGTGTTTTGCTTCTTCGCCCAGCGTGCAATAGCGCAACAAAACTTGCATTGATCATCGTACAGTAAATACATCTGGTTCTGTTCCATGTTCTCAGTTGCTATGGGTTTTGGATCCGATTTCAAATAAAGTGTCTGTTATGCGAAATCGTTGGCAACTAGCCCCGCAACAATCTTAGCACTGTTCAAACACAATGGAATGCCGCCGCCGGGATGAACGCTGCCACCACAAAAATACAGCCCTTTTATATCGTCTGAAAAATTCTTGTGTCGTAGGAAAGCGGCAAAGCGATTGTTGCTCGATGTGCCATACAAAGACCCGCCATATGAGGAGGTGCGTGATTCAATTAATACGGGGTCTAATACCGTTTCGCAGGCAATGAGTGGTTCAATGTCGCGACCCAAAATCCGTTGTAATTTTCCCAAAATGTGCTTGCGCGCGGCTGCCGTGATGGCTGTCCAATCTTGCCCCAAATGACTGGGTACATTGATCATCACAAACCAGTTTTCACAACCCGCTGGCGCATCTTTGGCATCGCACTTTGAGGTAATGTTGATATAGATGGTTGGATCTGTGTAAGGTGCGCCGCCTGCGAATAAGTCTTTGAATTCCTGCTCATAATCTGCTGAAAACAAGATGTTGTGCAGGTCTAGTTCGGGAAAAGTTGCCGCAATGCCCCAGTAAAATACCAACGCCGACGAAGATCGTTCTTGGTTTAAGGTGCGCTTTGGGGCTGTATGCCGCGGTAACAATTTGTTGTAAGTGGTGTAAATGTCTGCGTTGCTCACCACCACATCGCCCAGTTGGGTGAGGGTTTCCCCTGAAGATTGGTTTAGAACACGAATGCCTTCTGCTTGGCGGTTTGGGGCGATGATTTCTTGAACGGGATGTCCAAAGTGAAAGGTAACGCCTTGTTTAACAGCCAACTGATACAGCGATGTTGGAATGCTCACCATCCCTCCCTTGGGGTAATAGGAGCCCAATTGCTGCTCGAGGTGAGGGATCATGTTCAATAGTGCGGGTGCGCGGTAGGGATCGCTGCCGTTGTAGGTGGCAAAGCGGTTGAGGTATTGCACGAGGTATTTGTTGCCCACCCGCTGCTGGTTCTCGCGATCCATCGATTGAAACAAGTTCAA
>JAIYBO010000059.1 GCA_027488495.1 Bacteroidota bacterium
GATATTCCGTTGAAGTCAACGGTGAAAAATAACGATGTATGAGCACGAAATACAGAGACATTCTATACAATAACTATCACACCAACCAGAGTGGTAGGGCGTCTTTAACCGATGCCAAATCCTTGTTTGAGCGTGAGAAAAAGCAGTTTGAACGCGAGATTTTGCCCAAGTTGGTGGGGGTGTCGAAAAGTGCACGCATCTTCGATTTGGGTTGTGGTAGCGGTAGTTTGTTGATGGCCTTGAAACAGGCTGGGTATACCCAGATTTCGGGGATGGATTTGAGTCAAGAACAGGTAGATATGGCTCATGGTATGGGAGTTTCTGAAGTGGTTTTGGGTGATGCGATGCAGTTTTTGCGCGATGCCAAGCAGGGATTTGATGTAATTACCGGCATGGATATCATTGAGCATTTCACCAAGGATGAATTGGTGGAGTTGTTGCAATTGATCCAATCAAAACTGAATCCCGGTGGCATGGCCATTTTCCGTACACCCAACATGGATGCACCAGTGGCCAGCGCTTTCGCATTGGGAGATTTTACCCATGAGAATTACTTGAATGCCAGTTCAGCAGAACAGGTTATGCTGTCGTGCGGTTTCCATTCAGTAAACGTACTTCCAAGCACCATGCGCGTTCAGGGCGTTTTCAAAGAAATTATCCGCCGGATTGTGTATGATTGGATGGAGCTGTTTTGGAAATTGCAATTGTTTGCAACCGCCAGAAGCACCAGGAAGGTGTTGTTTACACCGAATTTGATTATTGTTGGACAAAATAATACGAATCCATAGTCATGAGTAGAAAAATTGCATTGATTACGGGTGCCAGCAGCGGCATTGGATACGCTACGGCGAAGGAATTGGCCACATTGGGATATGACGTTATCGCGGTTGCTAGAAGGAAGGATCGGCTGATAGAATTGCAGGAAGATTTGAATCAAAATCCTGAAACTTCGGATTGCAGGGTGTATTTGGCCGAATTGGATGTCCGCAATAAGATGGATGTGCAGTCGTTTTACGATGGTTTGCCCGAGGAGTGGAAAGCCATTGATGTATTGGTGAATAACGCGGGTTTGGCCAAAGGACTTTCCAAATTTTATGAGGGTGATACAGACCATTGGGATCAAATGATCGATACCAATGTCAAAGGCCTTTTATATGTGAGTAGGACCGTGACGCCAGGAATGATATCGCGCGGAAAAGGCCATGTCATCAACATTGGGTCGATCGCTGGTAAGGAAGTTTACGATAACGGCAATGTATACTGCGGGACAAAATTTGCGGTGGATGCGATCACCAAAAGCATGCGTTTGGAATTGGCGGTACACGATGTGAAAGTCACTGGTATTCATCCCGGTGCAGTTGAAACGGAATTCAGTATTGTACGGTTTGATGGCGATGAGGATAGAGCAAAAACGGTTTACAAAGGATATGAAAATTTGGTGGCAGAGGATATCGCAGATGCCATCGGTTATGTGGTGACGAGGAAGCCGCGTGTAAATGTGAACGACATGGTGGTGATGCCCATGGCCCAGGCTGTGGCAGGGGTGATTATCCGAAAATAGACATTGAGTTTATCGATATTGTTATGAGCAACAAGAACAAAAACAAATCAGGGGTGGTTTACAGCACCAATCCGGATTATCAATACAACGAGTTCGAAGGGGATGAGCAGGAAACTTTGCCTCCAGCCCAGCAGAAATTGTACGTTCGGAGGGAAGTGCGCAATGGAAAACCTTGTGTGGTTATTAAAGAGTTTGTGGGCAGTTCAGACGATATGAAATCGCTTGAAAAAGCCCTGAAATCGCATTGCGGGGTGGGGGGCAGTGCCAAAGATGGCGACATCATCATTCAGGGCGATTTGCACGCCAAGGTGAAGTCGTTCCTAGAAGGCAAAGGCTATAAGACCAAGGGTTGATGTGAGCGGTTCAATTCGCAAATAGACTTGAACTCTCGCCAACAGAAACGATGTCGACTTATTACTTCGACTTCAGCAATTCCGCAAACGTTTTCTTGAATTTTTCTACTTTCTCGCTCACCACGTAAACGCAGTACTGGTTTTCTGGGTTATTGGCGAAATAGTCCTGATGGTAGTCTTCGGCGGGCCAATAGTTGTCTAAAGGCAGAATTTCCGTAACCGCCTTACCATCGGCTGCCCAAAGTCCACTTTCTTCAACAGCTTGTTTGCTCGCCTTGGCGATGCGCTCTTGCTCCTCGTTCAGGAAATAGATACCACTGCGATATTGCGTGCCAATGTCGTTCCCCTGTCGGTTCAACGTAGTGGGGTTGTGTACACGCCAAAACACTTCCAAGATTTGAGAATAGGAGGTGGCAGTTTTATCGAAATAGATCTTTGCCACTTCGGCATGACCGGTTCTGCCGCTACACACTTCCTTGTAGGTAGGGTTTTTCAGTGCACCGTTCGAATAACCAGATTCAACATTCACGATGCCAATCATTCGGCGGTATACCGCGTCCATGCACCAAAAACAGCCGCCGGCAATTACACAAGAGTCTATATTTTGAGGTTCTACGTTAGTCATTTCGTTGGTAGGATTTTTTGTTTGATGAGATTTGTTAGGTACTTGAGTGCATCCAATCAAAGGGATTGCGCAAAGGATGGGTATGATAAAATCAAAGGGCTTCATGCAGTTTTGTGTTGATGAGTGCAACGCCTACACCCACCAATATACCAGTAACAACATCCGAAGGATAATGTTTGCCCGCAGCGATTCGCAACGTCGCCGTGGTGATGGC
>JAIYBO010000184.1 GCA_027488495.1 Bacteroidota bacterium
CGGCACCACTTATACTTGGAATTTTGGCGACAAAACAGACGGTAAAGGCACAGACCCAACCCATAGTTATTTGTCGGAAGGCGTTTATAAAGTATGCGTAACCGCCACTTGGACTGATTCAACAGGTAAAACTTGCACTGCCACTTTCTGCAAAGAAATCAAAGTTAGTTGTGGCAAGCCTTGTGAACTAAAGGGCGATTTCAGCTTCGTTTCAACTGGGGGCAAATTCCGCTTCAAGGCAACGAGCAACACGGGCTACACCTATTCATGGGATTTTGGAAATGGCAAAACAGGCAAAGGCATCGATCCTTACCACGAGTACGCAAAAGCGGGTACTTACACTGTTTGTTTGACCATTACCGACAAAACTGGTAAATGCAAACTCAAAATCTGCAAAACCATCACCGTAGGCAACCCTTGCGGAATCATCGGCGGAATGACTTGGAAGAAAACCAACGACAGCACTTGGAAGTTCTTGGCCTCTTCAAACACAGGTACAGGCACAACCTATTTCTGGAATTGGGGCGATGGCACCACATCAACTGGAAAAGACGCCGCTCACGTTTATAAAAAATCTGGCACTTATGAAGTATGTGTTAAAATCTACAGCTCAACCAAAAAGTGTTTCGTCTATATCTGTCGCAAAATTGAAATCGTTGTGCCCAATAGTGCCAAAAAATGCACTTGGAACAAAACCGCTATCAAAGTAGGTTATAGCAATGTGTGCAACAAGTATTCTTTTGAAATGACCAACTTACAAGATTCATGCATCAAATACCAGTTGAGTGTTTACAACATGAAAACAGGGGTTGTAACCGCATTGACCGCCGGTCGTTTGGGAACCTATACCTTCGGTGATACTGGTAAATATGCCATCATCGCCAAGTACAGCAACATCTGCACAGGTTGCGATACTCAAACCTACAGCATGTTCACCGTTTCTTGCAAACCTGCAGCATCTAAGTGTAACTGGGCCGCAGCAGGAGCTAACTTGGGCTACAACAACAAATCTGCCTGCAACACGTACTTCTTTGAAGGCAAAAACATGAATACAAGCACAAGCAACTGTGTGAAATACACCATTGCTATTGGACAAGCGGGCGCAAACACAACTTACTATAAGAGTCGCACCGCCACCCACACTTTCACCAACAACGGAACCTACAGCGTTTGCATCAAATACTACGATTCTTGCAACGCCTGTGACACCATCATCTGTTCTACCATTAAAGTAGATTGCTGTGCGGCAAAAGCTGGCTTTACTGTTGACAGTGTTTCTGCGGACGGTAAAATGTATGTAAAAAACACCAGCACCGGTGCCAATGCTTATTCTTGGAATTTTGGTGATAGTTCGGCCAACAGCAACGACAAAACACCAGGTCACACATTTGCGACTTCAGGTACTTATGTTGTTTGTTTGACAGCTTACGACACTTTCAACAATTGCTCAAACGTATACTGCTACACAGTAAAAGTCCTCAAGACTCGCAGCAAAACCTCAGTACAAGGCATCCAAGGTAGCGCCTATCCAAACCCAGCAGATCAAGGTTTCTACTTGGATTTGTCAGGTGATGCACAATACATCGTTTATAACAACAACGGCCAAATCGTCTCTACCGGAAAAGGCAATAAAGTCACCTACGTTGAAACCGCTAGCTGGTCGGAAGGAAACTACCGCGTTGTATTGACAAACGCCAACGGCACACAGACCATCAACACGGTCATTGCGCATTAATTAAACACCTTTTAAAAGCCCCTGAATGTTGTGAAATCACAAATATTCAGGGGCTTTTTGTTGAATCAATATTTCTGTATTTTTTTACATCGCATAGAACACAACCCCAATGACTAAAAAAAACTATTCCCTCATTACCATATTTGTCAGTTTGGCAAACATTGCCCTGGCTCAAAACCCCATACCCAATGCTGGATTTAACAATTGGAATACGGTTACGTATGAGGTACCCAACCGGTGGATGATGATTGGAAAAACATCTCGCGATATCTCTAAAACATTGGGCTATGTCAATGGCGTTCGGTTAAGTAACGATTTGGCTTCGGGCACAATAAGTTTCGCGATGAATGTGGGATCAAAATACCCCGATCCACTTACGGGTGGATTCAGTATGAGCGGAACCCCTAACAGTATTAAAATCAATTACAACAGTGAAAAACTCGGCAATGATACTGCACTGGTGATCGTGGGCTTTACCCAGGGTACAAACACGATTCCATTGGTATTGCAAGAATTTTACATTTTGCCTGATGGATCAGGTACAGGTGACAATAGCATCACTGTCCCCCTTACCTACTCCAACCCAACCGCAGGCCTGGTGGCTGATTCGGGCTTTATCTATATTGCAAGTAGCTTAAGACGTGTTGCACCAAATAGCAACGGTAGCATCGCGATTTATGATATATCGTTTCCGGGAGGACAGATATCGAGCAATGGCAATTTGAACATTGAATCATGGGGAAATTTATTGGTAAGAAAACCCAATCAATGGCTCACCTCTTTAGATGCTTACGAAGAACGTGTAGGCAAGATGAATGGCTTACAGGAATATATTTTAAGCAGCACGGATGCCCGTTCTGGACTTGCCGCCTTGCTAACACAAAGAAGCATCAACACCGCGAATGGCGTTGAAAAGATTCCCGCTTGGATGGTTACACGCGACACCAACCTGAGCTTTGCGGATATGGGAACGCCCTCTTTTGCGGTAAACCAACGTTACAACAGCATCAGGGGCTATTGGAAGGGCGCATTGACTTCAGGAGACAGAGCCACGGTAATGGTAAACTTTTTCCATGCAGACACGCTGGTAGGTTCTGGGATGTTCTCTCAAGATTCAAAAGCAACCGTGCCTGGGAATTACATGATGTTCGCAGAGAACATCGTTTGGGATAGCCGATTCACACTTACACCTACAAAAGCCACCGTGGGCGTATTTCTCACCGATTCCAGCTTCCAAGAAGCGAGCAACGTGGGCAGTCAAATCTGGTTAGAAGACTTATGGCTCGATCAAAACTTCGCCAGCGTAAAACCCATTGCACACCCCCTAAAAACGACGGTAAACTGTTACCCTAACCCAACGAAAGGTAAAGCGACAATCAGTGCGGAAGACAACATTGAACGCGTAGTTGTATTCAATACAGCTGGACAAGTAGTTTTTGCAGAGTCGTTGACCGTAAAAAGCAAAGAAATCTACTTGGACTTCAGCCAATTTGCACAACAGAAGCAAGCGGGATTGTCGGTGTATTTTGTGCGAATTGAAACCCAACGCGGGATGAGCACAGCATCTGTGGTTGTAGAGCCTTAATTTGGGCCTTAGGTTTTAGAACCTTAATCTGGTGTTCGCAGCAAGTACAAAGCTTGTCTCAATGCATCTAGTTTCACGGAGAACACAGCGATGTCTTCTCGCTCTTGCTTGGTGAATTTGCGGTTCTCGAGATCCTCTTTGGAGCAACTCAAAAACAACGACGATTTCATGAGGTCTTCAGACGACAATTTCCTGCCCACCCACAGCAATATCATTGACAGGTGAATTCCGCCAAAAATACTTTGAAGCAATTCTACAGAATAGATTTGAAATTGATTGAAGTTCTCGGTGTAAGTTAACCAACGATTTAC
>JAIYBO010000239.1 GCA_027488495.1 Bacteroidota bacterium
AATTGAACATCGGGATGATGAGTTTGACTGGACAATTGTTGCGCCATTGAAGAAAAAAATTGAGCCGGGTTGCGGTATGATTCCTGTGTTGGGTGAGGTGTTGCTCGAAAATGACCGCACAAATAAAAACATCAGTTTGGATTTTGATCCATTCAAAAATGAATCTTGCGATCGCATAGTGCGGGCAATCATTGCAGGAGAAATGATTGATTTTGTGTTGGAATAGCGGAAACATCCGCCGTTTTACTTCAAAGAGATGAGTTCGGGTGGCGGAATGAGCGCAGTGCCGTTTATGTTTTTTTCGAACCAAGCGTGTTTTAAGCCATTCGTAATCCACATAAATCTACTGTCTAATTTATTGTTATATGTGGCTGCTTGAATCAATGTATCTTTAGAAATTACAATTTCTGGGGCTTTACATTCGATCAAGATTGAAGGCTTGGTATTTGTTGCAAATACCACAATATCAAAGCGTTTGCGCATTCCAAAGGCTTGAATTTCACGCTCAACTGCAATGAGGCCGGGTGGGATGTTGTAATAGGAGCATAGGTGAGCCAAACAATGCTGACGTACCCATTCTTCAGGTGTAAGGGGGATAAATTTTTTACGAACGGGATCAAAAATCACTTTTTTTTGCTCCTGTTCTTGAATCAGAAATTGGTAATCAGGAAAGTTTAATTGTTGCACCGCTGTAAAAATACAAACCCATGGCCAAATTGAGCGATACCATTGCGAATTATTTGGATCTGAGAAAAAAGATCTTGGCCAAGCAATATGCGCCTGTTTATTTGTTGCATGGGGAAGAGGTGTATTTCATCGATGCAATCACAGAACTGTTGGAAAAGTCTGTATTGCCGGAATCCGAAAGGAGTTTCAATCAAACATTGATCTACGGGAAAGAAGTCAAAGTTCACGACCTCATCGCCATGGCACGTCGTTATCCCATGATGAGCGAGTTTCAGGTGATCATCGTGAAAGACGCCCAAGACATCAAAGAGTTTGATAAATTGCTCACATACATTGAAAACCCATTGCCATCAACCGTTCTGGTTTGTGCGTTTAGGGGCAATAAAATGGATATGCGCACCAAGGTTGGCAAACAAGCCGATAAGTTTGGTGGGGCATACTACGCGGCAAAATTGCGTGATTATCAAATCAAAGATTGGTTGCCCGAATATTTACGTCAAAAGGGTAGAAGCATAGACGGTGCGGCCATTCAGATGATTGTTGAATTGTTGGGTGCTGATTTGCCATTGATTCACAATGAATTGGATAAGTTGTTGATCAATGTGAAAGACGAGTTCATTCGCACCACCCATGTGGAGGCAAACATCGGTTTCAATAGAGATTATAACGTATTTGAACTTCAGAGTGCGTTGGGCTATCGCAATTTCAATAAGGCCATTCAGATCGCCCATCACATGGGGAATCGGGCCGAAAAAGGGGAGATTCTACGCATCGTAACCAACCTGCACAACTATTTTGGAAAGATTTTGATGGTACAGCAAATGGACAGTCCAAACAAAGCCTCGGTGGCTTCGGCATTGGGGGTGAATCCATTTTTTGTGGAGGAATATATGGTGGCTGCCAAAGGGTATACAGCGGGTGATATGGAGCGTGTGTTCAATCAAATCAAACTCCTCGATTTGAGATTGAAAGGCGTTCACAGAGGTTCTTCCACCGATGGTGAATTGCTGATTGAGACCATTGTGGGAATACTTCGTGCTCCACAGCGCGTTTGATGCGATTTTTTGTTTTATTTTTCCTTTATTTGTAAATATTAAATTAATTCTATGAAAAAACTATACGTATTAGCCGTTGCTGCATTCGCTACTTCAGTGGTGTCAGCTCAGGTTGGACTTACCTTGGAAAGCGCTACACAAGGATCGCCCGAGGCAATTTCAACATCAAAAGTCTTCATCGACAAAGCCGATAACGGTGGATTCGGTGTGGCACCAAACACCAAGAAGCCATTGAGCGCTCGTGGTGTAGATTACAAGAGCTTCGTGAGAATTGGTTCTACCTATTACGATTTGCAAACCAACTTCGCCATGCCACATAGAATTGCATTGCATTCGAATGGTGCGGTTTCTGCTGCTTGGACAACTTCTAACTCAGACGCTGCGGGTTTTGCAAGCCGTGGTTCTGGTTACAACTACCGTGATGAGTCTGGCAAATGGACGCCTTCAGATAGTTCTCGCGTTGAAAACGTAAGAACGGGTTGGGCCAACGTAGGTGTTTTGTCGAACGGTAGCGTATTCACCATCGGTCACGACGCCACCAACGGTGGATTCTACATGACCAAAAGCAATGGTGCAAACAGCCGTCCAACAACAGTTACCAGCATTTTGCAAGAGCCCCCTTACAAGCCCATTTGGGCTCGTACTGCAAACAATGGTGATGTAATTCACTTGATTTGCTCTTACACAGATTCAGCCGCTCCTGGCGAAGCCCGCGCTCCCAAGAGAAAAGGAATCTTCGCTCCGATGGTTTACAGTCGTTCTAAAGACGGAGGTGCCACTTGGGACAAAAAACACATCATGTTGCCTGATTACGACAGTACATTGACCAACAATGGTGGTGCTGACCAATATTCAATTGATGTTAAAGGCAATACAGTAGCTATCGTAAACGCCGATTTGTTGCAAGGCGTTATCGCTTGGAAAAGTACAGACGGCGGCGACAATTGGCAGCGCATCATCGTAGATACATTCAAATACGCACCTTGGACAGGTAAAGTTGAAATGTTGGATACCCCATATACCAACGATGGTACAGTGGATGTAATCATCGACAATAACAGCAAATTGCATGTATTCTTCGGATTGGGTCGTGTATTGGATACAGATACGAGCGACGAGAGCTACAGTTTCTACCCTGGTACTCAAGGTATGATGCATTGGTCTGAAGCCACTGACAAAACGTCTTTGATTGCTTCAGGTGGTCAGTTCGATCGCGATGAAGATGGATTCAACGGTTTGGAGCAAGCCACTTACTCTCGTTTGACATCTGGAAACGTGCCATCGGGCATGAGCACCGTAGCCCGTTTGGGAAGTACTTCTGCACTTCGTCAGCCTTCTACAGCGATGGACGCCAACGGCAATTTGTATTGTTTATTCAGTGTGCCCATCGAGCAAGATTTGTCTGATTTGGGCGCCAACTTCCGTGATATCGGAGTAGTTTATTCTACTGATGGTGGTGCAACTTGGAGTTTGCCACAAAACGTAACCCAAGTTTTGGGTCGCGAGGATGACTTTGCTTCAACTTGTCGTGTTGCCAACGGTTTCTTGCACATGACTTGGCAGCAAGATGAAATCGCAGGTACCAACTTGCAAAACAACTCTGGTTCTTTTGGTAACCACCCAGTGGTATTGAACTTGATCAACTATCAAGCGATCCCAGTAACTGAAATTTTGAATGGTAGCATTGGTATGCTTTATGGTATCAACGTTGAAAAGCCAAATACAGGTGAAGTATTGGTGGTAAATCAAAACTACCCCAATCCATTCAGCAATGAAACCAATGTGATGGTTTATTTGACCAAGCCAGGTGATATCAAAGTAGAAGTTCGCAATGCGATGGGTGCTTTGGTGAAAACCCAAACACACAGCAATTTGTACAAAGGAAACCATGAGCTAACCATCACCAGTGAAGGTTTGTCTACAGGAATCTATACTTACACCTTGATTGCCGGTGGTAGCAGCGTAAGCAAAACCATGATGGTGAAGTAATTCACATAAAACGATTTTCATTTAAAGGGGCCGACAAAACATTTGTCGGCCCCTTTTCGTTTATTTTTGTACTATGTTTAAAACAAATCACTGGTATCATTGGATTTCCGCCTTGGCTTTTTGGATGTTCGCTGCTGTTTTTTATATGAAGGGCGATATCAATGTGATGGGTTATGGGTCAACGCCCATTGTTGTGTTTTTGGTTGTTTGGGGTAGCTTCCGGGCACTCAATGGTTATTTGTTGTTTCGCAAAAACGCCGATGAATAAGGCATTTTTGATTTGCTGCCTGGCCGTGGTTTTGATGTCGTCTTGCCTCGACATGGAACACAAAGGCAAGAGAAATGACATTCCCACGAAGGGGGAGTTGGAGATTGCCATAGATATCAACGACAGTTTGATGTTTGCGCAACTTATACATCGTTTTCATGAACTCTATCCACAGTCGCACATACAGCCTCGATATTTATCGCCCATGCAGATTCTGGAAGGGGTGAGAGACAAAAAGATCACGGCGTTGTACATCAATTATTTGTTCGATACCACGATGGTGAGGGAGCTGGAAACCCGGCAGGTAAAGGTGCGGTCACACATTGTGGGCAGTTCTGCAACGGCATTTCTGGTGAATCGCAACAATCCAAACAGCGGCCTCAGCGCAGATTCTTTGGCGGGCATGATGTCTGGCGACATTCGCGGTTGGAGAGGTATGGCATCGCAATCCTTGGAATGGGTGTTTGTGAAAGGCGATTTGGCCTACAATTATTTGAATGATTGGTATCAGCATCGCCAAGTAGGCACAAAAGAAAAAGTGGTGCATCCACCCAAGTTTGTGCAATTGAGCGGTCCCATTGCCGTATTTAATTACGTGAATTCACACCCCGGTGCGATGGGGTTTGTGGGCATGAATTGGATTGCAGATCGCGGCGATACATTGGCCAAACACTTGAGAAAGTCGGTGAAGGTCCTCGCTGTGCAAAACGATTCCACCAAAGAATACCATTTGCCCTACCAATCACAAGTTTATGCCAAGCAGTATCCGTTTGTGGCACCCCTGATGGGTTACGATTTGCAAGGATACTCTGGATTGGCACAAGGGTTTTTGTCGTTCTGCTGCGATCAAAGCGCCCAAATTTTATTGAAAAAATCGGGGCTATCGCCCGCGATTCCCCCTGCAAGAACCATTCAACTCATGAATTGAGCATCTTTTGGAACAATTTTTGAAAAACGTAACACATATATAACATTTACATAGTTTTTTTGCATCAAAATGAAAAAGATAACTGTTTCTCTCATTCTTAGTTCTGTACTTTGGGTTGGATCTGTTGCAGCACAAACTTTGGCAGACGGCCAAAAATTTTCGCGCAACGAAGAATTCGAAAAGGCCGAGCAAGTGTATTCTAGCTTAATTGCTAAAAAGCCCAAGGTGGGCGACAATTACTATTGGGCAGCATTGAATTTCTTGGCCAAAGGCGATTCTTTGAGTGCTTTGAATATGTTCAATCAAGGTTTGGCCATCGCCCCTACATTCCCATTGAATTTGGTGGGTAAAGGTCACATGGAATTGCGCAAACACAACGTGCAAGGTGCCGAAGCCTTCTTCGCTC
This sequence comes from Bacteroidota bacterium, assembly GCA_027488495.1. GTDB lineage: Bacteria > Bacteroidota > Bacteroidia > NS11-12g > UBA955 > UBA955. The sequence goes on from JAIYBO010000239.1 coordinate 5,334, forward strand.
AAGCCTCTATGGCCAAGAAGAAAGTTCGTCCTTTGGTGAACAAAGAAATCGCCAGGGCGTATCTGTTGGTAGAATACGGTAGCCCAGAACAGTTGAAAGGCTACGGTGCCCGTGCCATTGATTATTTGAAAATCAGCAACAATGATTTCGAAGCCAAGATTTTGTTGGGCGATGCGATGATCATCAACAACCCCACAAACTCTTCAGACGCCATTCAACAATACATTGTGGCTGGTTACGATGCCACCACAGACCCACGTCCTTTGATGCGCCAAGCAAAAGTATATGCCCGCGCCAACGCCGGTACTTTGGCCATTTCAAAGCTAGACGAAGCCTTGGCTTTGGATGTGAATTACGCACCAGCATATCGCCAAAAGGCCGAAGTGTTCTCTATGTTGAAAGAGCGTGATTCTGCTGTGTTTTATTACGAGGAATATTTGAGACGAAACGACAATATCACTGCGAGAAAGTTTTACGTTCAAAACTTGTATTTGGGCGGTGATTTGGACCGTTGTATCATAGAAGGAAAGAATCTGTTGGGAAAAAAATCCATCCCTTCCATTTATGGAACCATCGCTTACGCCATCGCTTCGAAAGAAAAAGCAAAGCGCAGATTGGCTGATTCAGCCCTCATCGATTCAGGTTTGAACTATTTCTTCAAAAACTACGAAGAATTGTATGTGAAGCCCTTGAACCGCAGCTTGATCCCAAGTGAGAACTTCTTTAAAGCGGTTTTGACCTACAGATACGGATTAACTACCACCGATACCACAGCGCGTAAAATGAGAACTGTGGAGAGTTATAACTTGATGACAATGGCGTTGATTGATACGTCAAAAGCGGGTGCCAATACTTATCAAATGGCCCAGAAGATGTATTTCGATGGCAAAAACTATGAGCAAGCTTATGGCATTTTGGAATTGAAGCGCAAAAAACAAGCGGGAAAACTCAATTCTGTGGATTTGTTCTACGCAGGTCGTTGTTTGGCCAACATCAAACGTCAGCGTGAAGCTTTGAACATTTTCAATGAGTTGATTACACAAGATACAAATTATTTGTCTGGTTACTATTTGATTGCCACCACTTGGGCTTCTTTGGATCCCGTAGATTCTACAGGGAACGTAACCAAGGCGTTTGAGCGTTGGATGGGCAAATTGGACTCTGCTCAGTTGGTTAAGTTTAAGGCAGATCGTGAGAACGCTTACAGAAACATGGCATATTACGCCCAGAAAAAGAAAGACTATGAGAGAGCCAGTTACTACTATGGCAAAGTGTTGGAATTGGTGCCAGATGATCAAGTTACGATCGACGTGAAAAAGCGTTTTGATGATTACTTGGCGAAAGTGAAAGCCAAAGCCAACAAACCCAAGCCAACGGCTGCAGCTACACCATCGGCGAGTGCTTCACCTGCAACCGATGCAGCGGCAGGATCAACCAATGCAGGCGCTACAACAGGTGGCAACGCAGCGGGTACTGGCGCTACTACACCAACCACCGGTGGAGGCAAATAAGTAATCTTTTTATCCCATTTTATAAAATAAAGCCCCGATCTGCGATCGGGGCTTTATTTTTGTATACAACCGCCAATGATGAAAGTCCCATGTCTATATCGTTTAAAAGCCATTTGTTTGGGATTGTTCGCACTCCTTTGCGCTGCATGGGTGGTTGAAGTAAAAGCCAATGTTTCTGCATCAGTATCAGGTAATACGGCGTTCAATCCATCCACTTCCGACATCCCACAGGTGTTTTTGGTAAAATGCCAACACCAGAATTTGCTCCAAACATCAGGTCTCACCCACAAAAGTGTGGATGCCGCTTTTGGATTGTACCAAGTCATCGCCACGGAAAATCAATTGGAAAAATTGGCGATTGAAGCAGCGAAACAAGGGATTAGATTTACTTTTCAAGCCTTGCATGAATTGCATCGTAGGTCGTGGTTGCCCAACGACGCCCTTATTTTCAATCAAAAATATTTACAAGTCAT
>JAIYBO010000031.1 GCA_027488495.1 Bacteroidota bacterium
TTGTCCCTTCGGCATTCACACCAGACGACAATGGATTGAACGATGGCTTTCAGGTTACGGCGATGGGCTTCGCCAAGTTTTCGTTGACCATTTTTAACAGTTGGGGACAGAAAATACATTCGCAGATCAATTCAACGGACTCCTGGAAACCGGACCAAACCGTACCCACTGGTGTATATGTGTATCAAATCCGGGCCACCAACGCCAATGGAGCGGAGTATTCCTACAGCGGCACAATTACTATGATAAGATGAAGCAATTTTTAACAGGATTAATTTCACTATTTACCGCGTTGGGCGGACGTGCACAAACCTTGGAAACAGGCTTGGCTATCAATGCTTCACATTTGTATAAATCCGAAATCGGGGATTATGTACACAATCGGACAGATGGGTTTGGACTCTCTCTCATAGCGAGGTATCAGAACCCCAATGCAACTTATTTGGTGCTTAAAAACAATGAAGTGGGATTGGAATTTTGTCGAGGACAAATTGTGGTGCAAGCTGAGGGTCGTGGCGGTAGTCCAACGGGCGCTACAGCATCCATCAATTATACAACCAGCTCCCTTTCTTTGAATAATTATTTTGTCAACTTTGGCTCATTGGACAAGGGGTTTCAGGTAGCCTTGGGTCTACATTGCAACTATAAAATAATTACCCTTTCCGAAGGTTTTTCCGAAGAGTATAATCTCGAATGGGTCTCCACTCCGTGGGGTTCGGGATATAGGCATTGGTATACCAAAAATTCTCTTGATGGCATAAACAATCAATTAATTGAGCGATTTAATTTGGGCCCAACCATAGGGATTGCTTTTAAACCATTTGAAGTAGGCAAGTTCAAGCTGCGATGCAGATATGATATCAATGCTTCCTTGCTAGGTGAACTAAAGGAAAATACTAATTTCGACTATTTAAGACAGCGCATTACATTGAGTGTTGTTCTGGGGAAACAACATTGATTCGCTGGAAGTAAAATGGGCAAGGGTTGCATGTACCAATTTATATGGCCTGTCTAGGCATCAAATACAGAATTGGGCGAAAGTAATGTGACTGTTTACAATATCAGTGTGTGACTTGCTTTGATGAAATGAGTTGATTTCTTAACGGAAAACCAAGGTGCGATTTTTAGATACGTTGTATTGCAAGTGGTGATTTTTTTGATTACTTTTAATCATTGTTATTGATTTTTGATGCCTTATTATTGCTTTAGATAAATTTTTCAGAATGTCAGCATTTGCAACCTTTAAACAAATTATAGTCATATCATTATGATCAAACAACTACGTACTATTTGGATTTTGATTTTCATGCTTTGTGCCCAACAAGGGTTTTCTCAACCTCACGGGTTACAAACTGTTGGTGGATGGGTAGAGGTAAAATCTTTAGGGAATGCAAAATATCAGGTTGACTGTCAATTGCTGACTACGATGTCGGGTGCAATGTTTCTTGTGCCAAGTCACAAAGATAGGGTGACGCTTGACACCTCCGTTGAATTGCGGATTTATGATTCTGCCCAGAACTATGTGAAGGTTACTACACACTTGTTAGATGGCTGTTTTTACACCCAACAAGACACCTCCAACAAGTTGATGACGACAAAGCAAGTGGTTTGGAACGTTCACTATAAAAATACCTTTAGATGTACGGTTGATTTGAGTTCAACTTACATTAAGTCGAAGATAAATGTAAATTCACCATTCTTAGAATTTTACTGTAATTACACAGGCGATGTAATATCAAATTATAGTGTAGTGAAAACATTTGTTATGGACAGGGAATACAGCAATCCCATTTCACGGACCCGAATTTATCAGAAAGAGCTTCCAACAAATGAAAAAAGTCTCGTGTATTCCCATGTTGGATTTAGTAAGCTACTAGATTATAATAATGATACCTATCGAGCCGTTAATTATATGAACCATGGCGCCTATGGGAAATATGGTGATTCTGTGGTGATGGAATTGGTAAAACCTGAAGAAATCCCAGGAAAAACAAATTCCTACAAGAAGGGATATTCAGCTTCCACCCCTTTCTATGCATACTGTTTGGATAGTTCAAATACCTGTACCCCCAAACCAAATGCTACCCCTCCACAAGGTTTTTATTTCAACCCGGCCAATGGAGATTTTGTTTTTGCGTCAGCACGTGAAAGACAATTGGGACGGTATGCCATGAAAGCCCATCAATACAGGAAAAATACAGCTGGTGAATGGAGATACTTGGGCTACACGGAATTGCATCATGCCATGTATACTCATGGGTGGTTAGTCGGCATGGACAAATCAGATCTAACTTTATTTCCCACATTCGTGATGCCAGCGTCTATCGATTTATGCGAGGGTGATGAATCCACCACGAGTATTAAGACCCAAGTAACTCAACTGCTGAATAAATACACCGCCTCTGTAGATGGCAACTTTCCAGATGCTTCAGTAACAACAGACTATAGCACCGGCAATTCCACGCCAACTTTCAAGATTAAAGTGGTAGCACGTTCAGGCGATTATTCCCCAACCCCAGGCATTGTGACCCTTCGCGTACATGCGGATTCCAATTGGACCCGCGGCGAAGCCGCTCGTTCAGTACCAGTTTTCGTTCACAAACCCATCATTCCCGTGATTGCGGTTTCTGCCAATGGTTGCAACAA
>JAIYBO010000166.1 GCA_027488495.1 Bacteroidota bacterium
CTGATTCAACTGCTACTGATTCTGCTGCTGCTACTTCAACTGAAGCTGCTCACTAATCAGTTCTTAAAAAAGAAATTTAAAAAGGTGTTTGGAAACAAACACCTTTTTTTTTAACTTTGTTCCTATGAACCGCATTTTGGCCTTGTTAATCATGTTTTGCGCGCTCGCAACGAGTAGCGTAACCTTGGTTGCACGTCCAGATGTACCGCCCGCCGAAGTGGCTGGTCAAGGTCCTACCTTCACATTGAACCCCAATCCTGTTACGGGTTCTTACTTTTATGTGAATTTGCAATTTACAGAAGCCCAATTCCCAGATGCAGTCATCGTTGTCAATGATGTTTTGGGCAAAGTGGTTTACTCTTACCCAATTCGTAAATCAGATTATTCTACAGGTCAAGTTAGAATTGATTTGGGTGACGCCCTCCTAGATAAAGGCGTTTACTTCCTCCAAATCAAAAGTGGTGATTCTACCAAAACATTGAAATTGGCTATCCGCTAATTTGTGTCTTACCAAATTCGTTTATCTACCCAAACCGATGTCCCTGCAATCATGCAGTTGATTCGTGAATTGGCATTGTTTGAAAAGGCCCCGGATGAAGTGATAGCCACTGAGGAAACTTTGATTCGCTATGGGTTTTCCGATCATCCATTGTTTGTTTCGTGGGTGGCAGAGAAGAATGGTGAAATTCTCGGTACAGCCCTTTGTTATTTGAGGTATTCTACTTGGAAAGGTCCAGTATTGTATTTGGAAGATTTGATTGTTACTGAATCCGCGCGTGGTCAGGGAATGGGTAAAGCTCTTTTTGAAACCTGTTTGCGATATGCGAAAGACAATCATCACCAAAGAATGGTTTGGCAGGTATTGGATTGGAATCAACCCGCCATCGACTTCTATCAAAAATATAACGCCATTTTTGAAAAAGAGTGGTTGAATGCGTACATCAATTTGATGGAATAAATCATGTTTGAACATCGCAGAAGCTCTATCATTTCTTTATTGTGTATTCTGCTGCTCGTGTTGGTATTGTATCAATATGTGGATGCCACGAAATGGAAGGAGTGGTCCATTGTTCCATTGGATATCAGCCATTGGAAAGGCATATGGTTTGGTGCCTTTGTTCATGGTTCATGGGATCATTTAATGGGCAATGTGGGCGCCTTGGTATTTTTTGGGATCTTGTTTTTAATACAGTTCCCTAAGCATTGGTTGAAGTTTTGGTTTTTACAGCACATCATCGCTTCGATGTTGCTCTGGTTGATAGGGAACATGGGTTTGGGTGATTTGGGCTTTTGGAGAGATCCTTTCGGCCATTCTGTGGTTCATACCTCCCATGCCGTTGCCCACATCGGTTCGTCGATTTGGGTGTATTCGTTCGGTGGCTTTTTGATGGCAACCGCAGTGGTACATCGAACCAAACAATCTATGGCAATATTGTTCTTGGTTTTACTGGTGTATGGAGGCTTCTTTTGGGGCATTTTACCCGTAGATCCGAAAGTGTCTTGGCAAGGTCATTTGAGTGGCCTAATTACCGGTGTTTTACTCGCCCTTACCATTGGGATGAAGTGGCTACCCAAGGAAAATATGTGGAGCGAATTGGGTGATGAAGATGAGGAAAATACCCACAACGTTGAGCTGAATAATGAGGATCACGGGCATCACAACGATGACCCCTATGCGCGCTTTTAATCATTGAGTATATCGCCCAATCAGATGGTTGCCTGGCGACTTTTACGGTAAATGGAGATGTTGAGATTTTCTTAAATCATCGTCAAAATACCGGCGATGGTCGCACTCAAATAGTTGGCCAAAGTACCACAAATCAGTGCTTTTACACCCAGTTTTGCGAGGTCTTGTCGACGTGTAGGAGCGATTTTTCCAATACCACCCACTTGTATGGCGATGGAGCTGAAATTGGCGAATCCGCAAAGGGCGAAAGTAGCAATCACTACGCTCACGGGCTGCAAGGTGGCACTGATGTCTTTCAAATGCAGGTAACCCACAAATTCATTCACCACCAATTTGGTGCCCATCAATCCACCAACGGCTTGAATGTCTTGCGATGGCACGCCCATTACATAGGCGAATCCAGAGAATAAATAACCCAAGATGGCTTCGAGTGATAGTTTTAATCCTACCAATCCGCCCAAACTACCCAAGATGAAATCGAACAGATAGATCAGCGCCAAAAAGCCGAGCAACATCGCCACCACATTCAAAGCAACGCCCAAACCTTCTGCGGCACCTTGCGAAATGGCGTCTAACAAGTTGGCGTTTTCCTTTTTGACTTCCAATTTAACGGTACCTGCGGTTTCGCTGACTTCGGTTTCGGGCCAAACAATTTTCGATATCACCAATGCGCCTGGTGCGGCCATGATGCTGGCGGCCAACAAACTGCTGGCATCGATGCCCATCTGGATGTAGGTGGCCATCACACCGCCTGCGATACAAGCCATGGAGCCTGTCATGGAGGCCAACAATTCTGAATTGGTCATTCCCTTCACGTATGGGCCTATCATTAATTGTGCTTCAACCTGACCTACAAAAGCCGATGAAATATTGCTCAAGGCTTCGCTACCGCTCACGTGCATGAGGTAGTGCATTCCCTTGGCGATTTGTTTGATGACCCATTGTAGCACGCCGATGTGATAAAAGATTTTCACCAACACGGCGATAAAGATGATGGTGGGCATCACCCGGAAAAAGAAAATGAAATTTTGACCGAAGACTTCTTGCATTTGGGCATCTCGCGCCAAAGGTCCAAAAATGAACTCCGCGCCTTTATCAGAAAATTGCAGCAATTTTTGTACGACCTTACCCAAGGTGGCGAACACAGATTTGCCCATAGGGGTTTTGAGGATGAAAATTGCCAATAATACTTGTATGAGCAATCCAACCCCAACTGTGCGGTAGTTGATGGCTTTTCTGTTGTTTGAAAGTGCAAAGGCCAATGCAAAAATGACCACTATGCCTACGAATCCGATGAAATGCATTGCGGCAATATTACGATTATTTCACGTAATCCAACCCCACTTCAATGGAATCGATGAGTGCATGAATGACTTTGATGTGAATCTCTTGGGCGCGATCGGCGTATTCACTGTGGGGTGCTCTGATTTCGACATCGAGGAGTGGAGCCATTTTACCACCGTCTTTGCCGGTTAATCCAACTACAACCATCCCTTTGGATTTGGCCATTTCTATGGCTTTGATCACGTTTTCGCTGTTTCCGCTGCTGCTTATACCCAACAAAACATCACCTTTTCTGCCTACGGCTTCTATGTAGCGCGAAAAAATTTGATCGTAACCATAATCGTTGCCCACACAACTGATGTGACTTACGTCGCTGATGGCGATGGCCGCAATGCCCGGTCTGTGGTTGCGATATCGGCCCGTGAGCTCTTCCGCAAAGTGCATGGCATCGCAATGACTGCCGCCGTTTCCGCACGACAAGATTTTGCCATCGTTTTTGATGCAATCAATCATGGCATGGGCAGCTGCCCCGATGTTTTGCATTTGCTTTTCATCGTTCATGAAGGCATGTAACGTCTCCATGGCTTGCTGAAAGTGGTTTTTGATGCGAATCATGGTTTGATTACTTACGTTTGTTGTATTCTGATACACCGTCTTTTAGGAACGATACAAATGGATCAACGGCGAATTTGAAATGATCAGCGCCGAGGGCTGGCTGTAACAAATTTTCATTGGCATCGAGTAAGCAGTAAAGGGGCTGGGTGGTTTTGCCGAAATAGGCTTCTTCGATGTGCGCGTTTTTATCGCCCAATTTGGTAATGGTTTTACCTGCGGCGGTGGTATACCACTGCGATTGGGGGAGGTTGATTTTTTTATCGTCTACATACAACGATACAATCACGTAGTCTTTTTTGAGGAGGTTGAGGACTTCTTCATCGGCCCAAACCTTTTCTTCCATTTTTCTGCAGTTTACGCAGCCGTGGCCGGTAAAGTCGATGAACAAAGGCTTTTTCAATTCTCTGGCGGCGGCCAAAGCCTCGTCGTAGTCGTAGTAACCCACCAATCCATGGGGAATATGAAGTTGGTTGGCGTAGGACGGTGCGGTGGTGATGTTGCCTTCGCCTTGTGCGCCTCCTTTGAGGTTGCTGTTGAAATCTTGGGTGCTCAATGGGGGCAAGTATCCTGCCAAGCCTTTGAGCGGTGCACCCCAAAGTCCGGGTATCATGTAGGCCACAAAAGTGAATGTTGCGATAACAAATCCCAATCTGGGCACGCTCAAATATTGAATGTCACTGTCGTGCGAGAACTTGATTTTGCCCAACAAATACAAACCCAAGAGAGTAAATATAACAATCCAAATGCTCAGGTAAATTTCTCTATCGAGAATTCCCCAATGGTAGGTTTGATCAGGAATGCTCAAGAATTTCAATGCGAATGCCAATTCCACGAAGCCCAAAACCACTTTTACGCTGTTGAGCCATCCGCCGCTTTTGGGTAAGTTGTTGAGCCAAGAAGGGAAGAGTGCCAAGAGGCCAAAGGGCAAAGCAAAGGCCAGAGAGAAGCCAAACATGCCTATGATCGGTCGCATCGTATCGCCATGAACGGCTTCAACGAGTACGGTACCTACAATTGGACCTGTGCAAGAAAATGATACCAGGGCGATGGTTACTGCCATGAAGATGGCACCGGTGATTCCGCCTTTATCGGCTTGTTGGTCTACTTTGTTTACAATCCAAGAGGGCAGGGTGATTTCAAAAGCCCCAAAGAAGCTGGCGGCGAAAACAATGAAAATGACTGTGAAAAACAGGTTGGGGATCCAGTGCGTGCTCACGAAATTGGCTGCGTTGGATCCAAATGTGATGGCAACGATTGTGCCGATGATTGTATAAAAACCGATCAAGCTGATGGAGAAAATGGCGGCGTCGCGCAAGGCGATTTTTCTGTTGTTGTTTTTGATGAAAAACGAAACCGTCATGGGAATCATTGGGAATACGCAAGGGGTGAGCAATGCTGTAAGACCACTGAGGAACGCCAAAATGAACAAGCCCATGAAGCCGCTGCTTTGTTCTTGGTTTTCTTGGCCATTGAACGTTTTGATGGCGATGGCTTTGCCATTTTTGTATGCGGGACCGTTGGTTGGGATATTGGTTACACTGGGCGATGCGGCTGCTGTATCAGTGGGTTCCGTAATTGTATTTTCTGTTGTGGGCGATGTGGTTTCCGACCCTGTTGTGGGTGCAGTGGCTTGGGCTGTGCCTGTTACAGCCAGTGCCGGAGCGATGATTTTTACGTCGCGAATATTGTCGCAGCCCCCTTCGTTACAAATTTGACCATTGAAAAGCATTTGGATGCTGGTAATGGCGCTGAGGACTCTGATTTTTTGGCGGAATTCGCCTTTGCCTGTGAATTCTCCGGTGCTGCAATTGAACACGTCGGTTTCTTTCACCATGTGATCTCCTACCCCGTAAAATTTGCCCACCAATTGGTAGCTGGGGTTGGGCGTGAAGTCGATGCTGGCGCGGATCGGACCATTGTCGTCACCACAATCGCTCTTTTCGCTATATACGTGAAATCCTTTGGCAACATCAAAGCGAACAATGATCTCGATGACATCGCCAGCGGAAGCACTGGTTTTGGAATAGCTGGCCTTGAAATTGGGTTTTGGGAAGCCGGCTTGTGCTTGGGCCCCCAAAAATGTGAATAGGGCAATCAGGGTGAACAGAAAACGTTTCAACATGGTATGTACAAATTTCGGGATTTATCGCTTAAAAATAGCATGTTAGTACACATTCATTGGATAAATCGAATGGGAATTGGTGGCGGTGGGGGTTAGGTTTGCATCGATGAAATTCATTTTTAATCGGTTTTTTCGTTGCAAAGCAGTCTTGGCGGTTGTGTTATTGGGGAGTTTGCTGCCATTGAAAGGACAGTTGATGAGCACGAGGCAGTATATAGATTCCTTCAAATTTGTGGCGATGCAAGAGATGCGGGCGCATGGTGTGCCGGCGAGTATCACTTTGGGGCAGGGGGTTTTGGAGAGTGCGAGTGGCAATAGCAAATTGGCAAAAAACTGCAACAATCATTTTGGGATTAAGTGCCGAACCAACTGGACGGGCAAGTTTTGTTTGGCCGATGACGATGCCAAAGACGAGTGTTTTCGGGGGTATGAAACGGCGTTCGATAGCTACAGAGATCATTCTTTGTTTTTGAAGGGTGGAAAGCGGTATTTTTTTCTGTTCGAATTAACGGCCACAGATTATAAAGGTTGGGCCAATGGCTTGCGTGAGGCGGGTTATGCCACCAATCCCAATTATGGGAATATTTTGATTGGCGTGATCGAAAAATATCGCCTCAGTCAATACGACTCGATGGTGATTTTGGGCGAGGATTTTTTTACGCCGATATCTGCAACCAATCAAACCACGATGGAGGTGAATGGCATTCAGGCCATTGTGGCTAAACCGGGGGAAACGCCAGAGGAGGTTGCGGCCAGATACAACATGTCTACTTGGCAGATTTACAAGTACAATGATATTTCGAAAGGACAAATGTTGAACCCTGGTGAAATCATTTATTTGAAGCCGAAAAGACGCAAAGCAACGGAAGGAAATCACACCGTGAAGAATGGCGAAACCATGCGCGATATTTCACAGAAGTACGGCATGAAGGTCAAGCATTTGTATAAGTTGAATCGCTTGGAACCGGGTTTGGAAGTGCGGCCGGGTGAGGTGATCAATTTGAAGGAAAAGCGTGAAACCCCGCCAGCGATTTTGGAGAGGAACGAAAATCCCAATCAAGTGCGTGCGGTGGATTTGATTTTGAATCAACGTTCGGTGACCATTGAGAATCGACCCAAGGGTACGGTATACGAAGTTCAGCAAGGGGAAACTTTGCAAGACATCGCCCAGAGAATGGGGGTAACGGCTTTGGATTTGGCGAGGTGGAATAATTTGGATGGCTATGCCGTTGCGGCCGGACAAATTCTGGTGTTGCGACCCAATGTGAAAATGAGCGAGGAAACGCAGGTGGATTATCGCAATTTTATGAGCAATTCGGGCAGTCCGAAATCACCCAGGACCCATATTGTGATTCGGGGTGAAACACTGTTTTCGATCGCTCGGTTGTATAGTCTGCCGGTTGATTCACTCACGGTTTGGAATCAGCTCCAAGGAAAGCCGCTGATGGTGGATCGCACTTTGTATTTGCAGAGAACGACCGCCGCGGGGAAATCCAAGGTGGATCCCAATTCGGGTTCTGTGAATGGTGCTGCAGTGTACGATGCCTTTCATTTTGTGCAACCCGGAGAGACTTTGTATTCGATTTCCCGTAAATATTCGGTGTCGGTAGACCAGGTGAAAGAGTGGAATCGATTGACTGGCAATCAAATAGAGGTGGGTCAGCGGTTGCGGGTAAGGCCGGAGTGATTCGGGGTTCTTACGAACGGATGAGATAGTGGATGGAATTGCCCATGTTCTGTTGTAGTACAATCTCTTTGCTGCCCACATCGGAAAGTCGATCGAAACTTCCCTGGGGGTGATAGATACTCAGAAGTTCCATGTCTGTATGCAATTGAACCAGCAATCCAAGGTTTTCCAGTGAATGTATGAGGGGTTCGTGGCGATTTTCTTTGTTGTCGATCACGCACCGAAA
>JAIYBO010000048.1 GCA_027488495.1 Bacteroidota bacterium
AATAAGTAGTTAGATAGCTCAACTTTTTTTGGACTCCGGGCAACAAATCGCAATGATTTGGCGTTATGTACTTTGTACATAACACAAACTAATATTTAGCATGAAATTTTTATACAAAATTGCTTTCATTTTCATTTTATTTTCAACGATTGGGAGCAAAAATTCTTCAGCGCAGATTACTTCAACGGGTAAGACCTTTTACATGAGCTTCATGGAGATGGAAACCCGGAATGGTGGATTGCCCGATACCTTATTGTTGTTTGTTACTTCGGAGGTGAACACCACATTGGTTTTAGATAACCCACGTGTAGCGGGGTCTAATCAAACGGTAAATATCACGGCGGGAAAAGTAAATCGCATTGAGGTAGACAGAACGTACTATTATCCTGTGGGTTCTGAGTTTGGTGCCACGGACATTAACAGTAAAAAAGGGCTGAGAATTGTGGCCAAGGATCCGGTCAACGTGTATTGTTTGAATTTGGAGTTGAATCGTTCTGATGCCACGTTTGTATTGCCTTACGAGAGTATTCCATCGGCACCGGAGTTTTTCGTTGCGAGTTTTCCGAACAATGCTGGTACTGCGGGATTCCCTACGTCGAACCGTTGGGCTGAAAGTGAATTTGTAATTGTGGGGATGGATGCTTCTGTGAAAGTTGAGATAACGCCCACGGCAGATACCAAGGGAGGTAAAACTGCTGGTTCGCCATTTACTGTTACTTTGGCGAGGGGGCAAGTTTATGAGGTTCAATCAAAGAATACCGATGGTACCAATAATACAGACCCGGCTGCAACATCGTGGTCAACCACAGGTGCGTTGAAAGGGGATTTGACTGGAACGCGCATTCGCGTGGTAGAAGGTTGTGGTAAAGTGAATGTGTTTTCAGGTGCTCGGTCGAGCCACGTTACAAAAGGGAATTGTGGATCAGGAATCAATGGTAGAGATCACTTGTACACGCAAGTGCTACCCACTGCTGCTTTGGGTAAAGATTATGTGTTGATGCCATTTAGCGGACAAACAGGGGGGTATGCCTACAAAGTTGTTGCGGCCAAGGATACAACAAAAGTTTTTGTGAACGGTACTTTGGTGAATACCATTCTGAAAGCGGGTCAGTGGATTTACGGACATATAACCACGGCGGTAGCCACGAGTATTTCTACGGATAAGCCCGCTTATGTGGTTCAATATATGAAAAATGGTGTGTGTTCAGGGCTTTCCGGTAGCAATGGGGATCCAGCGATGTTTATTTCTCCTGATGTGAATCAACAGTTGATTAAAACCTTGGTGGGGACGGCTACTACGAGCAATATGAACCAACATTGGGTGAATATTTTGGTGCGTCAGACAGCCAAAAGCTCAGTAAAAGTGAATGGGACTTCATTGGTAGCTGGCAGTTTTACAAACGTGGGTACCAAGTTCGCCTATGCTCAAGTAAAGGTAAATAACCCTAGTTCCAACACCATTCAGAGTGATAGCGGTTTCGTTTGTGTGGCCTATGGCGTAGGTCCTTACGAGAGTTATGCTTATTCAGCTGGTGCTGTATTTGAAAATGTTGATTACGATATCAAGGTGACTCGCAAGACCCAATGTCCTGGGGAAGATGTGAAAATCGAAGCGGTGGTAGCCGGTAAGCCGAAGATCAAAGGATATCGTTGGAACTTTGGGGATGGTACCTCTGATACGGGAAAGCTAGTTACACATAAATTCAAAAAAGTGGGTACTTATTACGTGGTTGTAAAAATACCCATCACCGCAGCTTGTGGACAGGTAGATACTGTTATTCGTAGTAAAATTATCACCATCAAACAAGGTCCGGTATTCGATTTTCCAGATACCACAACACAATGCTCTACAGCTGTGAAACAGCTCTTTACGGGTCCAACATCAAATAAGTTCTTATATAAATGGCAGGATTCTACGAGGCTTCAAACCTTTACCATGCAGAAAGAGGGTAAGGTTTGGTTGCGCGTGTTAGATACATCAACCAATTGTGTTACCATTGATTCTTCTTGGGTTCGCAGGGCCGATGCCTTGAATGCAAAAATCAATTTTGATACATTGGATATGTGTTACAAGACCAATCGCTTTGTGATGACAGACGGCACGAAGTATAACAATGATGCCTGGAAAATCTCTCGTTGGCGCTTGTTTGATGATTATAAGAAGATGTTCGTGAGTAAAGACAGTTTGAGATTTAGGTACACGTTTGACTCAATTAGTACGAACAAATTGCGATACATCGTAGAGTCGCAGAAAGGTTGTAGGGATACAGTGGATACGCTGCTGGTCGTATATCCATATCCTTTGGCTAAATTGGCTGCCTCATCGAATTATTTCTGTCAGAATGCAGAGGTTACATTCACTGATAGTTCTCAGAGCAAAGAAGGTGTGGGTTCTTCTATTTGGGAATTCGGTAACGGTGCCAAAGACACCGCTTTGCCATATATTACCAAATACAAGTATACCACAGAGGGTTCGTTTAAAGTGCGTTTGATTACAGTGACCCCGTTTGGCTGTAGGGATACCGTGGATTCTACTTTTGTGGTTCGACCGGCGCCATTGAATAAAATAGACATCAAGCAAATTAGTTTGTGTTTCAAAACGAATGAGTTTGATTTTACTGAGGAATCAAGTATAACAGCCGGGACATACACAACTGCATGGTCATACAAGAACAATCAAACAGCAACCACCAAGGCGATCAAGGCGATTAAGTTTGCCGATACTGGATGGCATCGTGTGATTTTGAAAAATACCTCAGATTATGGTTGCATTGATATTGATACGGTAAAGGTGTTTGTGGCGCCAGAGCCAAAAGCCTATTTTCAAGTTACTGATTCTTCGCAATGTTTTCAGGGTCACTTCTTTGATTTAGCGGATGCGAGTACTGCGCCTACAAATGCGTTGTTGAATTCTAAGTCCGACTGGAAGTATCAAAATGGCACATATAATTATGCGAAGATTGTTCCGAATAAAACATTCACTTCGCCAGGTAAATATTGGATTCGAATCATAGCCACTACGGCTGTGGGTTGTAAGGATTCTTTCCAAAGAGAGGTGGAAGTATTTTCTATGCCAGATGCGGATATTGATGTGGCAGGAAAACAACAGTGTTTGTCGGGCAATAAATTCACCTTCAAGCAAAGAAATCCTTGGACGGGTGCAGGTACCCATACATGGACCAGTTCGGATGGTGGAAATGGGTCCGGCGATTCTTTTGTAAGGTCTTTTGCTGCCATGGGCAATTATCGCGTTTTCCATAGCATAAATTCTGGGGATGGTTGTTTTGATTCTACGAGTGTGGTGGTGAGTGTGGTTTCATCGCCCAAAGCCTCTTTCACAACGAGTAAGGATACGGCTTGTTTGGGTGGACATCAATTCACATTTACAGACAATACCGTTTTCGGATCAACTTACACCAGTGAGTGGTCTTTGGGAGATGGTACAAAATCAACCAACAAAAGCATCACAGCCAAAGGATATTTGGGTGCTGGGAAATATGATGTGAAGTTGGTGTTGACTTCCTCTTCGGGTTGTAAAGATTCGATCATAAAAAGTGTGAATGTGTGGCCAGTGCCACAGGCAAATTTTGCAGTAAACAATGCAGAGCAGTGTTTAACGGGCAATTCATTTGTGGCAAGTAATATCACTTCGGAGAATTCAGCAACGGGCGTGGCTTACACTTGGTTGGTGAAGGGTGTACCTTTGGCGTCGGTGAAGAGTATTCCTGCGCAAACATTGCCCGATACAGGTGATTATTTGGTTACATTAAGGGTGGTGAGTGATAAAGGTTGCGGAAGCTCGAAATCAATGGTGCTGCGCGTAAATGAGCATCCAACGGTGACAATTACTGGTATGAACGCTTGTGCGGAGGTGCCCATTCAGTTTGGTTCCAATGCAAAAGTGAATCGTGGCTCAATAGCGAGTTACAATTGGAATTTTGGCAATGGTTTTACGGCCTCTGTAGCCAATCCGTTGATGGCTTATGCCACCGATGGATTGTATAATGTATCGTTGGTTGTGACTTCTGATAAGGGTTGTACTACAACGTCTGCAACTCTGCCTATTACTGTTCAACCAAAGCCAGTGGCCGATTTTACGGGTGAATATTTGCTGTCGCGGGGATTAGAGACTGATTGGAAATTCACATTCTTGGGTAAGAATACGGATACGTACAATTGGTTGTTCCAAGACGGACAAACGAGCAATTCGGGATTGCCTTTCTTTATGACATTCTCGGGTACGGGAGATTTTAAAGCCACGTTGATTGCTAGTAACTCAAGCGGATGTAGCGATACGTTCAGTAAGAATATCTTCTTGAAGCCTGAGCTGTTGTTCTACTTGCCAACAGCATTTTCTCCAAACGTGGATGGGTTGAACGAAGAATTCAAACCTTTCCAATCATTTGGTCTTTCAAAATACAGAATGACGATCGTGAATCGTTGGGGTGAGATTTTGTTTTACTCAGAGGATCCAACTGTAGGATGGAAGGGTTTGGATTCGAAGGGTGAGCCTGTGATGGAAGGTCCGTATGCATTCGCGGTGACATTCCGATATATCGATGGTGTGATGCATGCCTACAAGGGTACGGTGACGATTATAAAGTAAAAATCAATTGGGGTTTAGCTGAGATGCTTAACCCAATAAACGAGAAAAGGGGTGCCATGGCACCCCTTTTCTCGTTTATTGGGACTACTAAATGTCTGTATGAATTACTTGCGCAATCTCCAAATGAGGAACGCCATGAAGATCAAGACAGCAATCGCAGTTATCACTGTGATTTGAAATTGTGATTACCCCAAGTAGGTCTTCAGGATTTTGCTCTTGCTTGATTTGCGCAAGCGACGCAATGCTTTTTCTTTGATCTGACGAACGCGTTCACGGGTCAATCCCACTTTTTCAGAGATGTCTTCCAAGGTGTGCGCTGCGTTGCCATCCAATCCGAAATAGTATTTCAACACATCACGCTCTTTATCTGATAGGGTTGAAATTACACGGTTGATTTCGTTCTGTAAAGATTCGTTCAACAATGGCATGTCGGGATTTGGCTCATCGTTTTGATCCAAAACGCCCAACAATGTATTGTCTTCACCTTCTGCCAAAGGGGCATCAATACTCAAATGACGACCAGATGAACGCAAGGCATTTTCTACTTCAGAAAGAGAGATTTCAAGTGATTCGGCAATTTCTTGGGGTGTTGGTTCGCGCTCAAGTTCTTGTTCTAGGCGAGCAGATGCTTGTGTGATTCTGCCCAAACTGCCCACTTTGTTCAGGGGCAAACGAACGATACGACTTTGGTCGGCCAATGCCTGAAGGATGCTTTGACGAATCCACCAAACGGCGTAGGAGATAAATTTGAAACCACGGGTTTCATCGAAGCGTTTGGCGGCTTTGATGAGGCCCATGTTGCCTTCATTGATCAAATCACCGAGGGTAAGACCTTGGTTTTGGTATTGTTTTGAAACAGATACTACGAAACGCAAGTTGGCATTTACCAATTTTTCCAATGCGGCTTGATCGCCCTCACGGATTCTTCTGGCCAATTCAACTTCCTCTTGGGCGTCGATCATTGGCACTTTTGAAATCTCGTTCAGGTACTTGTCGAGCGATTTGTTCTCGCGATTGGTAAATTGTTTTGAAATTTTTAACTGCCTCATGTGTACTGTTGTCTAT
This sequence comes from Bacteroidota bacterium, assembly GCA_027488495.1. Lineage (GTDB taxonomy): Bacteria > Bacteroidota > Bacteroidia > NS11-12g > UBA955 > UBA955. The sequence continues at coordinate 5,672 of JAIYBO010000048.1, forward strand.
TCTTAAATGGGTTGGGTTACTGATATAAATTCAGCCTTGCAAAAATACAACATTTTTTCTGTATCGCTCATAGGTAATTTGTCCTTACCGCGATAATTTGTTGAATTTTTGACTACTATTTAACTAGTAATTGATTGGCGATGTTGAAGACTACATATGCGCCGATATAGGCAATCAATCCGTAGATAAAAAACAGGGCGATGGGCCATGTCCAACTGCCGATTTCACGCTTCATCACGGCCATGGTGCTCATGCACTGCAGGGCGAAGGCGTAGAATACAATCAAACTGAGTGCGTAAGGCAGTCCGTACAAAGGTTTCCCAGTTTTTGGGTTGATTTGGGCTTGCATTTTTTGACGAATTCCGGTTTCGTCTTCTTCGTTAGATTGGAAAAGGGTGGCCATGGTGCCTACAAAAACCTCTCTTGCTGCAAAGCTGGTAATTAGCGCGATGCCTGTTTTCCAATCGTATCCCAGTGGTTCGATGGCGGGTTCAATGGCTTTGCCCAAATGGCCTGCGTAACTGGCTTCTAAACGAAGGTTTGTTTTGATTTCGCTCTCGTGTGATGGATCGAGCTGCGATAGAATTACGCCTTCTGTTTCGGCAGTTTTCATCGCTTTGGATGGGCCGAAATTGGACAAAAACCACAAAATCATGGAGATGATTACGATGACTTTGCCGGCTTCAGACAAAAAGCTCAAGCATTTTAGCCAGGCTTGGTGAATAACGGTTTGCAGACGTGGACGTTGGTAAGCGGGTAGCTCTAAGATGAATTCGCCTTGGATTTGTTTGCTTTGAAACAACCTGAAGATGAATGCAAGTAGAATGGCTACCACGATGCCAGACATATAGGCGGCGGTAATTACGAATGTTTGTGCATGGAATGGACCCCAGAATTCGGCGAAGGGTATCGCAACGCTTACCAGCAAAACATATACTGGGAGTCGAGCACTGCAGCTCATGAGTGGTACAACCAACATTGTTGCCAGGCGTTCTCTTTTGCTTTTGATGCTTCTTGTGGCCATGATGCTTGGAATCGCGCAAGCAAATCCACCGATCAGGGGAATGATACTTCTGCCATTTAATCCCAATTTGCGCATCAATCGATCGGTGATGAAAGAGGCCCTCACCATATATCCTGAATCTTCGAGGATGCCAATGAGGAAGAACAAAATGAAAATTTGTGGTACAAATACCACTACGCCTTCCAATCCTCCAATGATACCTTGGGTAACGAAGTTGGTGACCATTCCGGATGGTAGCAGGGTTTCTACGGTATGGCTCAGCCATTGGAAGCCCATTTCGATCCATTCCATTGGTTTGGTGGCCAAGCTGAATACACCTTGAAACAAGACCATCATGATGAGGGTGAACAGTATGTAGCCCATCCATTTGTGGGTGAACCACTGATCAAGTTTGATGGTGATGCTTTTTATACCCACGGGAAATTTCGTGGTGGCCACGCCAAGCACTTTTTCAATGTTGATGTAGCGCCTGAGTGTTTCTTCTGATAGACCGGGCAGTTTGGTGTTGCTCCAATATTCTTGGAGTCTGTTTGACAGGTTGGTGGCCTCACCCAAAAGTTTTGGCGTTCTCGCTTTTTGTATCAGTTCAAGTACCGGGGCGATGTCTTTTTCTTTTCTCGGGTTGAAAAAAATACATGGGATACCCAATTCCTTTTCGAGGGCTTCGCTATCTACTTTTACACCCCTGCGTTTGGCGGAATCGCTCATGGTGAGCACACACACGGCGGGAATGCCCAACTCGGCCACTTGGGAATAAAGTAGTAGGTTTCGGCGCAGGTTTGATGAATCAATCACCAATAGCAGTGCTTCTGGCTTCTCTTCGCCAAATCCGGCAAGGTGTTGTACCACCAATCTTTCGTCTTCAGATTGTGTGAACAAACTGTAAATGCCCGGCAAATCAATCAACTCAATTTTTTGATTGAGCAGGTTGACATGGCCCGATGATGCTTCAACAGTGGTACCGGGTAAGTTGCTGGTTTTCTGTGTGAGGCCCGTGAGTCGATTGAACAGTGTAGATTTCCCACAGTTGGGGTTGCCTACAAAGGCAATGCGTTTGGGTAGGCTCATGCGATACTGGCGTCTAATGGTTCAACCTCAATGAGGGATGCCTCTTCTTTTCTCAAGCCTAGCAAATAGGTGTCGATGCGATAAGCGATGTTTGAGCCACCCGCAGATTGGTACAGCCGCATGATTTCGGTGCCAGGTACACAGCCCATTTCTGCGAGTTTTAGCGAAAATTGACCTTCTTTGAGTCCGGCAATTTTGGCTTTCTCACCCTCTTTGAGAAGATCGGCTGTGGCTTCCATTGTGTGCAAATTTAGAATGATTTTAAATAACAAACAAGCATTTGTTTTCGGAGCATAAACCCCAAACCTTTATTTGTTGATTGGAATGCGAAAATCTGATTTAAATTGGATTGAAACACTGATAATTGTCAGTGTTTAACTAAGCTTTTGCCAATTGCACTCAAAGATTTTGATGGAAAATTTCCCAAGCCGCTTCGGCCTGTTTTTGTAGCATATATCTGCCGTTCATCACTGTTGCGCCCTGATTGATACAATGTTTCATGAAGGCCGTGGTTTCAGGGTTGTAGATCAGATCAATGGCCCAATGGGTGTGATTCAATTGCTCAAAGGGGAAGTCAATGCAATCTTGTATGTTTGGCCACATGCCCACGGGCGTGGTTTGAATGATTAATGCGTGATTGGGGATTGGTGTATCGAGCGAAATGTCTTCATTCAAATGAATGTCTATTTGGTTGATTACTTTGCCGCGATGCCAAGTTTGATTTGGGATATGTTGCTGGTTTAGGACATATCTCACGGCCTTGGCACTGCCGCCGTTACCAAGTATGATGGCGAATTGGGGATAAACGTGGTTTGGATTGTTCGATGCGTCCGGCATGCCATTTTGAGTGGTTGTGCTCTGACTGATAGCGATTGTTTGCTCCAATGATTTTTCGAAGCCAATCACATCCGTGTTATGTCCCACCAAATAGGGCTTTTGGGTGTTTGTGTTGTATTGAATCACCACGCTGTTTACCGCCTGCAAGTGATGCGCCGCAGGGGATAGTTCATCGAGATATGGGATGATGGCGGTTTTGTGGGGTACGGTGACGTTGAAACCCACCAAGGGTGAGGGATTGTTGATTTCAGACCCTAGCCAATTATTGAACTGGGTTAAATCGGGCAGATCGAAAAGTTGATAGTCGGCCGAGCCGAAACGTTCAGATAGAGATTTACTGTCGATTTGAGCCTGTGCTTGGAAATGCTGCTCAAAAAACTTCGCAAAAATTTCAGGTGATTTGGAGTGCGCAACGGGGTGTCCAATCAAACCCAATCGAAAAGACTTTTGCATTGGCATGGGTGATTGGATGGTTTGTGGAGGCTGTTATTTGCTGAATTTGGCTTTCACGGCATTGTACAAAATGGGCAGAAGAGAAATGCCAATGATGCCAAAAACCACCGTTTCGAAGTGGTCGTGGACCCAAGGAATAGATCCCAACAGATAACCCAACGTGGTGATGCTCGTTACCCAAAGTATCGCTCCTGCAATGCAATATCCGATGAACTTTTTGTATGTCATTGAGCCAAGGCCTGCGGCAAATGGGGCGAAAGTTCTCACGATGGGAACAAATCGGGCCATGATGAGTGTGTAGCCACCATGTTTTTCGTAAAACGATTCGGTTTGTTCGAGGTATTCGCGTTTGAGGAGTTTCCACTTGAGGTCGAAAACCTTAATGCCCAGTTTTGATCCGATGAAATAATTGGTATTGTCGCCAAGTAACGCAGCCACGATGAGCAAGGGTATCAAAACAAAAATGTTCAATGGATGTCCGTCCATGGCGGCAATAGACCCTGCAGCAAACAAAAGGGAGTCGCCGGGGAGCAGTGGCATGACCACCAGTCCTGTTTCAATGAAAACTATGGCGAATAAAATGAGGTAGGTGAGGTTTTTGTATTCTCCCACCAGGTAATTCAATTTATCATCGAGGTGCAATAGCCAATCTTTGGCAAAATCAAGGATGGAAATCAGTGTCATCATTCAACTGCAATTTTACAACAAGCGCATGATGGGATTGATATCTCAAAGTGTATATTTGTGTTAAATGCAAAAAATTATGAAGTTTGGCCATCCAATTGGGAAATTTTGTTTGATGTTGTTGGTGATTTGTGTGGGTTTGGCGGTGCAGGGTTGTGGATCTGCCAAACGGGGTCATGTGAAGGCCAAAAATACCGGTTGTAACTGCGGTTTTTAACGGGATTGATTGATGTTGAGCGATTTAATGCGTTGAAAGTTCAACAAAAATGATCGTGAATGATGCATCTTTCTTGGTGTATCATTGGGGTAATGTGCCCTATCTTGACTAATTTTGCGCAAAATTTAACAATGACAACGCAATCTACATACGTTCCTTACAAAGTAAAAGACATCTCATTGGCAGAATGGGGTAGGAAAGAAATTAAAATGGCCGAGGCTGAAATGCCTGGTTTGATGGCACTTCGCGCCGAATTTGGTGCGTCCAAGCCATTGGCAGGTGCTCGTATCGCGGGTTGCTTGCACATGACCATTCAAACTGCGGTTTTGATTGAAACGTTGGCTGAATTGGGCGCTGAGGTGACTTGGAGCTCATGCAACATTTTCTCAACCCAAGATCACGCGGCTGCTGCAATTGCTGCTGCGGGTATTTCTGTATATGCTTGGAAAGGTCAGAACGAAGAGGAATTTGATTGGTGTATCGAACAGACTTTGCATTTTGGTGAAGGCCAACAGCCTTTGAATATGATTTTGGATGATGGTGGAGATTTGACCAACATGGTGTTCGACAAATACCCTGAGTTGATTTCTGGTATCAAAGGATTGAGCGAAGAAACTACTACTGGTGTACACCGTTTGTATGAGCGTATGGCGAAAGGCACTTTGCACATCCCTGCGATCAACGTAAACGATAGCGTAACCAAGAGCAAATTTGATAACAAATACGGTTGTAAAGAGAGTTTGGTTGATGCCATTCGCAGAGCAACCGACGTGATGATGGCCGGTAAAGTGGCTGTTGTTTGTGGATATGGCGATGTAGGAAAAGGTTCTGCCGATTCTTTGCGCGGTGCAGGTGCACGTGTGATGGTAACAGAAATCGATCCGATTTGTGCTTTGCAAGCGGCGATGGACGGTTACCACGTGGTACACATCGACAAAGCCATCCCTCAAGCGAACATCGTTGTAACTGCGACAGGTAACTGTAACATTGTTACTGCGAAGCATTTCGAATCGATGAAAGATAAGACCATCGTTTGTAACATCGGTCACTTCGACAATGAAATCGATATGGCTTGGTTGAATCAAAACCATGGTGCCACCAAATACACCATCAAACCACAGGTTGATGTATACAACTTGAACGGCAACGAAATCATCGTATTGGCTGAAGGTCGTTTGGTGAACTTGGGTTGTGCGATGGGTCACCCTAGCTTTGTGATGAGTAATAGCTTCACCAACCAAACTTTGGCTCAGTTGGAATTGTGGAACAACCACGCCAGCTACAAAAATGAGGTTTACGTGTTGCCAAAGCACTTGGATGAGAAGGTAGCGAAATTGCACTTGGCGCACATCGGTGCTGAGTTGACCGAGTTAACCCAGGAGCAAGCGGATTATATCGGTGTGAATTTGAACGGTCCTTTCAAAAAGGATACTTACAGATATTGATATGGCGAATGTCCATTCCATGTGATTGGGCATTTGAATCATCGAGCAAAGAAAAAGGGGGCCAAGCCCCCTTTTTCTTTGCTCGATGATTGTGTTTAATCTATCATCTCGTGGTTGAATTGTTAATGCAGCAGGTGAGATTTATTCGTATGTTATTTGCCTATTGTCTTTAGGCTATCAATAATGATTGGAACAAATTCTTCTATTATGCTCCAACAATTCAAACACTTATTGCCCAGAATTCACGTGGTATTTTTGATTATTTGCAAATCTGAAATACTTGTGATTCAATCGATGGATGGGTTGGGGTTGCTCAAAAGGCGCTCCAATGAAAAGGCTGTCGGCGATCAATTCATTGGTGGTTGGCCAATCCTTGATTTCCTCTGGCGACATGATTTTGGTGGTTCGAGTTTCTTTTAAGCCTATCAATTTTGATGCGATGGCTGTTTCGTAGCTCAATCCCCAAAGCGAGCCCTTTTGAGAAAGCGCATGGGCTATTTTTGCTTCGCTGTTATTTGGATTTACTTGATCTCCATCGGGTTGCTGAATCAACAATTTTGCTTGGGTTTGCGACTTTGCCAGATCAAAAAGAAGTTGTTTCCTTTCGGCGTAGTTTGGCAGATATTTCTGTATGCCGAGCATCATCGAAAAGGCTAAAAACCACAAGGGAATACTGATGAGTTGTTGGATGCGGGATTGTGACTTGGTTTGGTTCTGGGCATGCTCCCCTTGTTGTTCGTGGATGTTGTTCATCGCTGCGAAGACCGATTTTTCCGAGTTCCACTGATAAAGGCCAATCGATAGCATGCCGATGACCGCAACGGGGTAGAAGAATTTCTCCATGTTGATGTGTGCATCGCCTTGGGAATAAATCAAAAGAGAGGCCAGGGTATCGACCAGAAATATCGCAAAGTAAAGGACCGTGTAGATGCGCCATGGTTTGAGCAATCCAACGATCAAACAAACGATGGCCGTTGCCGCGGGAATGAAAAACCAGGCGGCGTGAAAGAGGTAGTTTACGCTAAACAGGTTTGCAAATTGCGTGAAATTTTGCAGGTTGGTGAGTGTGCTGTAGAGCTGCGCATCGTAAGGATTGCTCGGGGCGATGAGTTGCTTGGCGATGAATAAACCAATGAGAGCAATCGCCAGGGATAGCGTTTGTTTTAAGTTCAATTTTCGCCATCCAAACAAAGCCAAAATGGGGAGGTATAACATTCCAGCGGGGTGTGATAGCCATGTAATTGTGATCGAAATAAACAGTAGCAAGGGTAGTCGTTTCGAGTCCAAAACCATCCATTGAATGGCGGTGATGAAGGCCAGTGTGCTGAGTCCGATTTCGCTGTAGCCAATAAAAAATGCTTCGCTGCCGCCGCAAAATATCACCAAAAAATACAACCATCGCTGGGGGCTATTTTTAAAGAAAATCCATCCGGCCCAAGCCATCAATGGGAGGATGATGTTGATGCTTTGCATGACCAAATTGATCGGTGCGCCCAAATGTGAAAGGAGCTGACCTGGCCAAACCAAAAGCTCACAAGCGATGCGGTCGTAAAACAGACTTTGGTGATTTAGAATTCTAAAAAGGGTATAGGCGCTATCGGTATGCAGCCACCTTTCGGGTCCGAGATAGACAACAACAAACAGGTATATCGGCCAAAGATATCCTTCACCTTGTTTGCCAATCCATCGATTTGCGAATCCAACACCACTGCGGCGCGGAGATTCTGCGGTGATGTGCGGTTTTTGGTCGCCCGGATTATGCTGGGAGTTCGGCTTCATCCAAAACGGTCTTCACGATTTCGGGTTCGTCGTCTTTTTCCACCACCAAATTGTCGATGATGAATTCTTGACGTTCAGGGGTGTTTTTGCCCATGTAATAATTGAGCAATTTTTCGATGTTCGATTCCTGGCTCAAGATCACTGGTTCAATGCGGATATCGGGTCCAATGAAGCCAGCAAATTCATCCGGCGAAATTTCACCGAGTCCCTTAAATCGTGTGATTTCTGGTTTGTGTCCGAGTTTAGAAATCGCATTTTTGCGCTCTTCATCGGAATAGCAATAGATGGTTTCCTTTTTGTTTCTTACCCGGAATAGCGGGGTGCCCAAGATGTAAAGGTGTCCGTTTCTCACCAAATCTGGGAAGAATTGCAGGAAAAACGTCATCAACAGCAATCTGATGTGCATGCCATCCACGTCGGCATCGGTGGCGATGACAATGCGGTTGTATCTGAGGTTTTCTAGGCCTTCTTCGATGTTTAGGGCATGTTGAAGTAGGTTGAATTCTTCGTTTTCGTAAACGATTTTCTTTTTCAGTCCGTAGCAATTCAGCGGTTTACCACGTAAGCTAAACACGGCCTGCAAGTTGGGGTTTCGGCTTTTGGTGATGGATCCGCTGGCGCTATCTCCCTCGGTGATGAATAGGGTGGTTTCGAAACGCACATCAGATTTGGGATCTGTGAGGTGGGTTTTGCAATCCCTCAATTTTTTGTTGTGTAAGTTGGCGCGCTTGGCTCTTTCCTTGGCCAATTTCTGCACCCCAGCCATGTCTTTTCGTTCGCGTTCGTTTTGCAGAATTTTTTTCAGCAGGGCTTCGGCGGCGGTGGGGTTTTTGTGCAGGTAATCGTCAACATTTTTCTTCACGAAGTCCAACATCGCCGTTTTGATCGACGGTCCATCTGGTCCCATGTCGGAGCTACCCAATTTTGTCTTGGTTTGGCTCTCAAAAACGGGTTCCATGATCCGTATGCTAATGGCTGCGGTGATGGATGCGCGGATATCTGTGGCGTCGAATTCTTTTTTATAGAACTCTCGAATGGTTTTTACGAAGGCTTCGCGGAAGGCGGCCAAGTGAGTACCCCCTTGTGTGGTGTATTGGCCGTTTACGAAGGAATAGTATTCTTCACCGTAAGAATCGGTGTGTGTAAAGGCGAGCTCAACGTCATCGTTTTTGACATGGATAACGGGGTAGAGTGCGGCTTCGGGAGTGACTTTGTGTTCCAACAAATCGAGCAAACCTCTGCGGGAGGCATAGCTTTCTCCGTTGAATTTGATGGTAAGGGCGGCGTTGAGGTAGGTGTAGTTTTTGATTTGCTCTCTCAAAAATTCACTGATGAAGCGATAGTTTTTGAAGATGCTGGCATCGGGTTCGAATACCATCATGGTGCCATTGGGCTCTGTGGTATCAGTTTCGGGGGCATCTACGATGAGTTCACCCCTTTCAAATTCGGCCCGTTTGGTTCTCCCATCACGGAAACTCTGCACCACGAAGTAGTTTGACAGTGCGTTTACGGCTTTGGTACCTACACCATTCAATCCAACCGATTTTTGGAAGGCTTTGGAATCGTATTTACCACCGGTGTTGATTTTGGATACACAATCGATGACCTTTCCTAGTGGAATTCCACGTCCCCAATCTCGGATGGTTACGCGCTTATCGTCGATGGTGATTTCGATGCGTTTTCCATTGCCCATGACGTGTTCGTCGATGGAGTTGTCAACGATTTCTTTCACCAGCACGTAGATGCCATCGTCGGCGGCGGTGCCATCGCCCAATTTACCAATGTACATCCCTGGGCGCAGGCGGATGTGCTCTTTCCAGTCTAGACTTCTGATTTCGTCTTCGGTATACCTTGCCACTTCGCTCATAAATACAATATTAGTGTATGGAAAGTAATGGCAATGCCCGAGTTTTTCACATCATTGACTTATTTTCGCAATATGAAATTTCAGGGCTTGATTTGGGCGATGTTGTTGGTGGTGGGATGTACTTCTAAAATTGATCGTGATTTGGAAAAGGTGAAGGATTACCAGGCGATGATTGTGCCCAAGGTTCAGTGGGAAAAAATTCCCGATTCGGCGCACGTGGCGTTGATGACTTTTGCCAAAGCACATCCGGAATACAAGCACAGCAGCGATTTTGTTTACGTGTGTACCAAGTTGGTGGAGCGACAGGGTATGAATTTCAAAGCGGCGGAGTATAGCGAGTATTACATCGAACAGTTCAAGCCATTGGGTAAACCTTTGATGGAAATGTTGGTGGTTGCGGCACATTACTATGAGCAGGGCGGGGTGATGGACAAGGCGTTGAAATACTATCAGCGTTTGGCCAAGGAATTTGCCAATGAAGAGGTTGGTAAACAGGCGGTTGTGATGATCGATATGATCAGTTTGGGTTTAACAACGCCAGAGGCTCAAATGGAATATGTGATGAAAAAGGCGGCGCAGCGAGATAGTTTGTCCAAATCACACTGATGCAGGCTTTGTTGTTGGGGGCGGTATAGGCGATGTTGATAGACACATTCCACCGGGTACACGATTATTTGCGAATTTCGCTTACAGACAATTGCAATTTGCGATGTTCGTATTGTATGCCCGAAGAGGACTATGATTTCACGCCCGCCAGCAGGTTGATGCAGGTTGCAGAATTGGAGGCGATTGCCCGTGTTTTTGTGGCCAAAGGAATCAAAAAGATCCGTTTAACAGGGGGAGAACCCTTGGTGAGAAAGGATGTGGGTGAAATCATTCAGCGATTGAGTGCTTTGGATGTTGAATTAACGATGACCACCAATGCCACGCGGATTCATGAGTTTGTGGATGTGATGTGGGAGGCGGGTGTGCGAAAAATCAACGTGAGTTTGGATACCTTGAACGCGGATACATTTTTGTTTCTGACGAAGAGAGATTTGTTTGATCGGGTGAAAACCAACATCGATTTGTTGTTGGCAAAGGGCTTTGTAGTGAAGGTGAATGTGGTGGTGATGCGGGGTGTGAACGACAAGGAAGTGTTGGATTTTGTTCGTTGGACCCTCACTGAAACTTTGGACGTACGTTTCATTGAATTTATGCCATTCGAAGGCAATCGATGGGATCAAGAGAAGGTGGTGACTTGGCAGGAGATGTTGGATATGGTTCGGAATGAATGGGGCGATGAAGTTGTGCCCATCGCAAGGAAACCGCATGAAACGGTGAAGCAATATCGCCTCAGTGGCGGAAAGGGCACATTTGCAGTGATTAGTACTATGAGTGCGCCTTTTTGTGGGGATTGCAATCGGTTGCGATTAACGGCAGATGGCAAGATGAAAAATTGTTTGTTTAGCAAGGGCGAAACGGATTTGTTGGGTGCATTGAGGTTGGGAGAGGACATTGGATTGTTGATCGATCAAAATGTTCAGGCGAAGGCGATGGCGTTGGGCGGACAGTTTGGTGTGGGGCTATCGTCTGTGGATGCGGGCACAATTGTGAATCGCAGCATGATCACGATTGGCGGCTAGGTCTTATCTTGCGCTTTGATGATGAGAAAGATGATTTCTGTGGATGACGCCCGAAATTTGATTTCGGAGCATTGCATGGGTTTGGGCGCTGAGCGGGTTGAATTGTTGGCGGGTTTGGGTGGCGTTTTGTTCGATGATGTTTTTTCTGCGATTGATATGCCGGGTTTTGCACAAAGTGCGATGGACGGGTATGCCTTGAATTGGTCGGGATACGGAGGGAGCGGTGCATTGACGGTGGTGGGAGAGATGGCGGCAGGGGCGTCTGAAGAATTGCCAAAACCAGCGCCAAATCAAGCCATTCGGATTTTTACTGGTGCTCCGTTGCCTGAAGGTTTGGATACAGTGGTGATGCAAGAGAAGGTGAAACTGGAAGGTGATCAATTGTTTATTGAGGATGCTGGATTGCTTCGCGGCAAAAATGTACGTCCTGTGGGCAGCGAAATCAAACAAGGGGATTTGGCATTGGGTAAAGGAACCCAACTCACTCCAGCGGGCATAGGGTTCTTAGCAAGTTTGGGCATTACGCACGTGAACATTTGTAAAAGACCCCGCGTAGCGGTGATTGTGACTGGAAATGAACTTCAAAAACCTGGGAATCCCTTGGGTTTTGGACAGGTATACGAATCAAATTCTCAAATGTTGCAAGCCGCCGTGATGGATTTGCGATTTCCGTGCCCTGAATTGTATTATGCGAAGGACGATTTGGGTGAATTGGCAGCGGTGATTGAAAGGGCTGCAGAACATCACGATGTGGTTTTACTTACTGGCGGTGTGAGTGTGGGCGATTATGATTTTGTTGTTCAGGCATCGACCCAAGTAGGGGTTGAAGGTGTTTTTCACAAAATCAAACAGAAGCCAGGAAAGCCCATTTTCTTCGGACATCGTACATCGAACCAAACAGGGCAGTCAACGGTGATTTTTGGGTTGCCGGGAAATCCAGGCTCTGTGATGACTTGCTTTTACTTATATGTGCGCCCCGCGTTGGTGAAAATGTCGGGAATGCCTACAGCGATTGGCCCAGTATCGGCCCAGTTCAATGATTCGTACAGCAAGCCCATTGGGATGACGCATTTTTTGAAGGGTGTTTATGATCGCGAATTGGGTGGTAATTCATTGCCCTCGGTGAGTTTGCTGGGTGCCCAGGAATCGTATCGTTTGAGTTCATTTTCTGTGGCGAACTGTCTCATCGAAATTCCCGAAGATCGAAGCGAAATAGCTGCCGGCACATCGGTGATTGTTCATGTGTTTGGCTGAAGATTGAAACTCCATTAATTTCGAGGCATGTTGGGGATTCCGGGTTTATGGATTTTATTATTTTTCGTTGTTGCCTTTCTGTATTCTGCTGTTGGTCATGGCGGCGCGAGTGGTTATCTCGCCTTGATGTCGATCTGGCATTTGGCCCCCGAACACATGAAACCTGTTGCGTTGATTTTGAATTTGGTGGTCAGCGGCATTGCATTTATTCAATTTTATAGGCAAGGTCACTTTTTGTGGCGGCTCTTTTTGCCCATAGCGGCCCTATCTATTCCGATGGCCTATTTGGGTGGATTTACTCCGTTGAAAGACGATGTATATCAGTTGGGATTGGGTGTGTTTTTGGTGATTTCGGTTGTGCTTTTGAATGTGAATTTGCGCGGTGGTATTTCATTGAAAAACGACGATGAGCAGGGTGTTCTCAAAAGTGAGACATTGCATAGTTCGCGTAGGTTTGTTTGGGTGGCGGCCATCCTAGGCGGTGGCATTGGATATGTGTCGGGCCTACTCGGTATTGGCGGTGGTATTTTACTGTCTCCGGTGCTTTTACTGCTGGGATGGACCCAACAAAAGCAGACTGCGGCGATGGGTGCGGCTTTCATTTTTGTTAATTCGATGTCGGGCTTGGTAGGTTTCGTTCAACAGCATCCATTATGGGATTCTGCGGCCGAAAAAATGAGTGGTGTTGCGGATCAAGCAATCACCGGTGGGTCTGTGTTGGGGGTGTATTGGCTGTCGGTTTTGATGATTGTGGGGGCATTGATTGTGCCCGTGATGATGGGCGGTGTAGTGGGTTCATGGTATGGTTCCAAGAAATTTAGCCATCGAGGGATGAAAGGGATTTTGTCTGTTGTATTGTTGATTGCTGCAATCAAATTACTTTTGCCATGATGCAGGTTCAACTGATGAGTTATGGCGCCCTAACCGATGTTACCGGGTCTGAGGTGTTTGAATTGGAAATTTCACAGCAGTCAGTGACTGTTGCAGAATTGAAGTTGATTTTATTGGCGCGATATCCAGCTTTGGAGGGAAAAACGTTTCGGATTGCAGTGAATGAGCGTTTTGTGGTTGATGAATTTGAAGTTTTGCCTGGTGTTATAATAGCCTTGATGCCACCGTTTTCGGGTGGTTGATGATTGGGATTTGCAATCGATGTAACTTGGAATGATAACGGCCAATTTGAATGATAAAAGTTGAGTAAGTTGGATATAATGTGAGTGCATTTCGAACAGCCTGATAGATAGATTTTTGCGATGGAAATGGAGCCTGATTTTTTGGATAGATACCAACGACAGTTGATGTTGGGAGAGGTGGGTTTGGGCGGGCAGCGCGCTTTGCGCGCTGCCCGTGTGATGGTTGTGGGCCTCGGTGGATTGGGCTGTCCGGTGGTTCAGTACCTCGCTGCGGCGGGTGTTGGAAATCTGGTTTTGGTGGATGCTGATCGGGTGTCGTTAAGCAATTTGCAGCGACAAATTTTGTACACGCAAAAGGATGTTGGTGAATTGAAAGTTGAGGTGGCCAGGGACTTTGTGGAAAGACAGAATGCTCAAATACAGGTTTCGGTATATACGGAAATGTTGTCTGCGGAAAACGCAACTGATTTGTTGGCTTTGGCGGATATCGTGGTGGATTGTACCGATAATTTTGCAGCTCGTTATTTGATCAACGATGCTTGTGCTGCGGCGAACAAACCTTGGGTGTATGGGTCCATCGCGAAGTTTGAAGGGCAGGTGGCGGTGTTCAATGCGTTGATGAAGTCTTCGGCGGATGAAAGTCAAGAAATATTGGTGTCTCAATCGTCTGATGAATCGGTCATTCGTTCTTTGAATTATAGGGATGTATTCCCCAATCCACCGGGAGAGGGTGAAATTCAAAATTGCGCCGAATCGGGGGTCTTGGGTGCATTGGCGGGGATCATTGGATCAATTCAGGGGATGGAGGTGATGAAGTGGATTTTGGGATTGAAGGGTCTTTTGGCGAATCAAATGCTCACATATAATGCGATCAATCACAGCATGGTGAAATTCCAACTCCGCGAAAATGCTGATTGAAAGTAGTAACTTTACCCTCGGAAATGTCTGATAAAAAACCCAAAAATATCTTTGTTGAAGGACCTGTTTCTCCGGTGAAAATTGGGGAGGATATTGCACATCATCAGAAAAAGTCAAACATCGGTGCCCATAGTATTTTCATGGGGCAGGTGAGGGCGGATTCGGTGGATGGAGAGGCTGTGTTGGCGATTGAATATACCGCTCATCAGGAGATGGCGTTGTTGGCCATGCATGAAATTCGTGAGGCGATTTTTGCAAAATACCCACTCACCTGTTTGCATATCACCCACAGTTTGGGATTGGTGAAGGCGGGTGAAATTTGTTTGTTTGTGTTTGCGTCGGCGGTACATCGAAAAGAAGCGATTGACGCCTGTGAGGAAGTTGTTGAACGTATTAAAAAGGAATTACCGATTTGGGGTAAGGAGTTATTTAATGACGACCAATATCAGTGGAAGGAAAATAAAGGATGATCCAAATAACGCATAAATCCAATAGTTTGCGGAAGGCAGTGGCCCAAGCCGTGGTGAAAGTGTCGAAGGAATCTACCATGGAAGCAGTGATTCAAAAAACGGTGCCCAAGGGCGATGTGTTGGAATTTGCACGTGTAGCAGGATTGTTTGCGGTGAAGAAAACGAGCGATGTGATCCCCGATTGTCATCCCCTGCCTGTAGAATTTACCCAAGTGAGTTATACGTTTTCTGGTTTGGAAATACACATCGCGGTGGAGGTGCATACAGTATATAAAACGGGGGTTGAGGTGGAAGCGATGCATGGTGCCTCGGTGGTTGCGCTCACTTTGTACGACATGTTGAAGCCGATTGATAAAGGCATAGAAATATCCAACATTCGCTTGCTATCAAAGATTGGTGGGAAATCGGATGCGATGAAATTGGCTTTGGAAAAGATTGTTCACGAGATCAAAGCCGTTGTGGTGGTATGCAGTGATTCGGTTTCTGAAGGAAGGGCGGAGGATCAGGCGGGTGCACAGGTTTCTGCGCGTTTAAAATCCATGGGCATGCAAGTAATGCCTGTGGTTGTATTGCCTGATCAAGTGGAGGCCATTCAACAAGCGGTTTTTTCGTATCAATCAGAAGTGAATTTGATCTTGTTTGTGGGTGGTACGGGGTTGTCGAACCGCGATGTTACGCCAGAGGCAGTTCGCCCGTTGCTGACCCGTGAGATTGATGGAATCATGGAAACTGCCCGTAGATACGGTCAGGATCGGATGCCATTCGCGATGTTGTCGCGCGGGGTGGCCGGAATGGTCAACGAAACGTTGGTGATTACCTTACCCGGTTCAACCAAGGGGGCGATGGAAACCGTGGATGCCTTGTTTCCTGGGGTGTTACATGTATTTGCCGTGAAAGACGGTCAAAAACACTGAGGGCAATATCCTTAGTAGGGAGAAATGTATTTGGGTTTTTTCTGGGCTGGTTTCTTTTTGAAATCGCCACGTTTCCATGATTCTAGGAATTGCATCCAAGCGGTAGGACTGAAATAGTTCTGTGGTGGGGCTTGTTTGTAATAGTAAAGTTCGTTGGCCCGGGATTGTGCGAGCATTTGCTGACTGGTATGGGCGTCTGCTGGGCGCATGCGAAGTTCTTCTTTTAGGGCTTCGGCTTCGAGGTTTTGGCGGGCTCTTTCGTAGGCGTCATCGGGAATTTCTTTGGTTACAAATTCGTTTTCGAAGAGGGCTTTGAGGGGTAGCGCACGGATGAAAATGGCGGGAATGCTGATTGTGTCTTGAACCATCAATTTGATGATGCTGAATCGATTGCCCTGAAGACTATCCGGAACTACGTGCCACGAGGGCTCTTGTTCTACTTGATTGAAAAGGATGGTATCACCTTTTTTCACAACTACATCGAAATGACCCAAGTAATCTGTGTATCCAATGAGGCCGCGTTTTGGGGTTCTGATGTTTACGAAAGGAATGGGTTTGAGGCTATCTGAGGTAAGGACCAATCCCGTGAAAAGAATGTAGGGGTTGTTTTCTTTGCCTGGTTGGGCTTTTGCGATGGTGTTACTGCCCAGAAGCACGATCAAAAGGAGTAACCATCGGAATGTCATATTTTCAAAGATAACCAAAAATTGGGATGCGCCTCAAACGGGTAGTAACCATCCCATGAGTATTACCAATAAAACGATAAACGGTGTTGGGATTTTTTTTGTGGATAGCAAGGCCAACGTAAGGGCAAAAACGGCGATGCTGATTTGTGGGTGTTGGATGGAGGTATTGAGGTTTCCCCAAAAATAGGCATTGATAGACAGCGCTGCTGTGAGGATGAAGCCCACTGCGGCGGCGAAAATGCCATCGAGTGCTAAGCGAATGGCTCTGTGAGACTGTAGGGTGTTGTAAATGGGGTAGGCGAAAAATACCATCAAGGTTCCGGGCATGAATACGGCAATCAATCCAATTAAACAGCCGATGAACTGATATGCAGTGTCATATCCGAACGATTTCATCGCCATGGAATTTACGTAAACCATGAAATTGAAATTGGGTCCGGGTAATGCTTGTAGCAATCCCAAACCATTGTTGAATTCTTGGGGTGTGAGGCGATTGTGGTACACCACGTATTGGTCGTGGCTCATGGCAGCGAGCGTATTTCCTCCACCAAAACTCAAGGAGCCAATACGGTATGTGTTTTCGAAAAGGATGATGGGTTGGGCTACATTGAGGTATTCTGAATTCTGACTTAAGATTAAGCCCACGCCACCTACAACCAGAAATACGATGGCAAAAGCCACTAGGTTTTTCCATTTGATTTGGATCTGGGGGCGGTTAGACTGTTGAGGCAGTTCGTATTTATTGAATTTTGCACTCAAAAACCCACCCAAAATAATGCCCAAAGGGAAAAGAATGGGGGAATTGACGATGAATCCCAAAATGCCCAACACCAGGAAAATGGCATAGTTTAACGTGGATTTGCGAATCCATGGCGCCATCGAAATTACGGCGTATGCCAAAAATGCCGCCACCATGGGTTGCATAAATTGGAGGTGATTGGCTTGTAAGAATTTTGGGGAAAGCGCAATGATGCTCATGATGGTGGCGCCTGGTAAAGCCCATAACAATAAACTCAAGAGGGCCATGCCAGGTCCGCCCATTTTCCAACCCAAAATGGTGATGGTTTGTGTGGTTGAAGGTCCGGGTAACAAACTGCAAAATGCATTCACTTCCATGAGGGTTTCTTGGTCAAAAAATTGGTGTTTATCAACCAATCTTTTTTTGAACTGAGGAATGTGCATCTGCGGTCCACCAAAAGCGGAAAGGCCCAACCAAAAAACATTGCGCAGGAATTTGATTTGTCTCGCCTGTGTTATCTTTGTGAAATGCTGTTGAGACATATAATGGTTGGCCTACAAGGCAAAGTTGCAAAAAATCTTGGGATTTGTTTGTTGTTTGTCATCCTTTTTCAATCAAGTTGCTCGAATTCTAGTGAATCTACCTCTCAAAAGCAGGCGTTGATGCTGCAACATAGCGATTCTTTATGGCAAGGACACCGCGCTGTGACTTCGTTGTTTAGGTACAAGTTGGATGTGATCAATGAGCGCAAAACCACAATGAAAGCCACCCTGCAGCAGCTCAAATTTGCTTCAGCGGATCAAATGAATGAGGAAAATCAGGCCAACGCAGTGAAATATGAGGCGGTGTATCGGGTGTATCGTGACATCATTGAGACCTACACTCAAACTGTGTTGAGGGCTGAGGAGTTGTACTATTCCATCAAAGGGCTGGAAAAACAAATCAAGTCAAACGCCTACGGCGATGGTTCAGATGCTGCAAAATTGAAGCAATTCAAAGTGGAGTATGGCGCATTGAAACAAAAATTGGATGTGTTGCTCGTGGATGCCAATTTTATTGATAGGCAATTGACGGCTGTTGAACCGGCTTATCAAACGGTGTCGCCCAAAGTAGAATCTTTGGTAGAGAAAAACGAATTGTAAAAGCGCTCAAAAACGACATTGATGGCTTCATCCGTGGGGTGCATGCGGTCTGAGCGAAAGAACTTCCAATCGTTCAACTCTTCTGTGATGATTTCGTACGCAGGAAAATACAAGTCTTTAGTGTGATTGCTGTTTGTCTGCTCTTCCATGAATTCAGTCATGGCAGAAATGAGTGTTGATTTGGACGCCAAATTTTGATTCAAGCCATCCCGCATGTGTTTTACTGGGCTGATTGTGAACACCACTGTGGCTGAAGGGTTTATTGTATGGAGGATTGTTGAAATGTGAGATATCGTGATTTTGATATCTGCTTGTTTGCTGAGATGTTTTTTGAAATCTTGCTGTGGCAATTTGTGGCAATTTCCTACGTAGATATTCGTGGGTAAGTGTTGGTATATCCAAGCGGTGCCAAGGGTGATGCAAATCAAATCGCTGTTTTGAATTGCTGATAGTCCGATTTGCGCTTCACGGTAAAGTGCGGCGTTTAAAATTTCGGGGCTTTCATGGTGAAACCGGTGGGCGTGCTGCAAGCTGTGATGAATTCCTTTGTGCAAGTAAAAGGCTTCACTTTGAATGTGATTTGCCCATGCATCGGTGTCGCGAGCCGCCCACAACATTTGTATGTTTTGCAACATGGGCAATGGGTGGAAAATTACGCCGAAGGGGTTTGAGTGAGATGATATTCCCAAACTTTGTACCCTAGTGTGCATTTCCTCACCGAAACACGAGCCCATGAAAAACAAACGACT
>JAIYBO010000103.1 GCA_027488495.1 Bacteroidota bacterium
ACACAATAAAGACATGGCAACCAAAATTAGATTGCAAAGACACGGCAGAAAGAAACGGGCTTTCTTTCACATTGTGGTAGCGGATTCGCGTTCACCAAGGGATGGTAAATTTATCGAGAAACTCGGTAGTTACAACCCCATCACCAATCCAGCTACGATCGTATTGAATGTAGACCGCGCAGCCCAATGGCTGATCGATGGAGCTCAACCCACAGACACTGTAGCCGCCATTTTGAGCTACAAAGGCGCTTCAATGAAGAAGCACTTACAAGTGGGTGTAAACAAAGGCGCTATCACCCAAGAAGAAGCAGACAAGCGCTTCGCCACTTGGTTGGAAGAAAAAGCAGCCCGCATTGAAGCCAAGAAATCAAACTTGTCTTCTGCAGCACAGAAATTGAAGGCAGAAGGTTTGGCGCAAGAAGTAAAACGCAGAGAAGCTGTTGAAGCAAAAATCGCTGCGAAAATTGCTGAAGCCGAAGCCGCTGCTAACCCAGTAGAAGAAACCGAAGAAGTTGCCGCTGAAGAAGCACCTGCAACTGAAGAAGGTTCTACCGAAGAAGCCGCTGCTGAAGAAGCACCAGCCGCCGAAGAAGCACCAGCCGCTGAATAATTCAACCACAGTAACCATGAGCGTATTGCCACCGCCCCTTACATTGGTGGGGAAAATACACAGCAAACATGGCTACGACGGTCGATTGTCCATCGAATGCTTCGCAACCTCTAACAAAATCATTTCCAAAGGGAACTACCTATTCGTCATCATAGACGGCAAAGGGGTTCCCTTTTGTATTACAGACGTTAACAAAACCAAAGAGCTCATCAAACTCAAAGGCATCGACACCGAAGAGAAAGCCAAAAATCTCATCGGCCTGCCATTTGGTGTACCTAGCTCCGCTAAAATGTCTGTCATCCCGCAAGACAATGCCCTCGTAGGATTTACCATCACCGACGAAACATCCAATTTCACAGGCGTTATTTCCGCCGTAGAAGAATTGCCCCAAGGCATCATGTTCTCCGTGGAACACCCCGAAACAAAGAATACCGTGCTAATCCCTCTGGTTGAATCGTGGATCACCCGCATCGAAGAGAAACAAAAACACATCTACATGCAGTTGCCCGAAGGACTGGTGCAACTCAATGAAACGCCTTGAGTAAATACTCGCGGCCCCAATCACCCATTAATCCTCATCACCAATTATTCCTCATCGCCCAACAAATCCGGACGGATTTGCAAAGTTCTGGCCAAAGCCTGCTCATGTTTCCATTGTGCGATTTTGGGATGATTCCCAGTGGTAAGCACATCTGGTACTCTCAAATCTTTGAATACTTCCGGACGCGTATACAGCGGGGGCGCCAACAAATCGTCTTGAAAAGAATCACTCAAAGCACTTTCTTCATCACCCAACACCCCCGGCAACAAGCGAATCACAGAATCCACCACCGCCGCTGCAGCAATCTCTCCCCCACTCAAAACAAAATCACCCAGCGATATCTCCATCGTCACGTACAAATCCCGCACCCTGTGATCAATCCCCTTATAGTGTCCACAAATCAACATCAAGTTCTCGCCCAAACTCAATTGATTAGCCAATCCTTGCTTCAATGGGCGCCCATCCGGCGTGAGATAAATGATGTGATCATACTTTCTTTCTGATTTTAACTTTTCGATAACAACGCTCAATGGCTCTGGCATTAAAACCATGCCCGCCCCGCCACCAAAGGGGGTATCGTCGATCTGCTTGTATTTCCCGATGCCATAATCATGCAAATTGTGAAGGTGAATCTCCGCCAATCCTTTGTCGCACCCGCGCTTCGGGATGCTGTAACCCAACAAGCCCTCCAACAAACCCGGAACCGCTGAAATAATATCAAATCGCATGGCGCAAAGATACCCGATGTTGATATTTATCCGTTTAATTGAAGAGCCAAATTTGGAAAGCCACCCCACTGCACCGAATTTTGAAGGATATGTTGAATTTACGCAGACCTCTGGTCGTATTTGATTTGGAAACCACCGGTGTGAGTGTCACCCATGACCGCATCGTGGAAATTTGCTTGCTGAAAGTATTTCCAGACTTTCGGGAAGAAATCAGAACTTATCGTGTAAATCCTGGCATCCCCATCCCCGCTGGCGCTACTGCAGTCCATGGCATTTCCAATGCCGACGTTGCAGATAAACCCTCATTCAAAGAACTCTCAGCAGAACTCAACATATACCTCAGAGATTGCGATTTTGGTGGATTCAACTCCAACAAATTCGACTTCCCCATGCTCGTAGAAGAATTTTTCCGCGCAGGCATTGAGTTCGATATCCAAAAATGCAAATTCATCGACGCACAACGCATCTATCACATGAAAGAACCGCGTACATTGAGCGCAGCCTATAAATTTTACTGTAGCAGAGAGTTGGAAAATGCACACAGCGCAGAGGCCGACACAGTGGCAACTTGGGAAATCATCCGTGCTCAAATGAACAAATACACCGATTTGCCAGAAGACATTGAAGGACTTCACAAACTCACCGGTCAAGACCTCTTGGCAGATTTGGCCGGAAGATTGGTCTTCAGTGAAAAAGGAGACATACTGTTCAATTTTGGCAAACACAAAGGCAAATTGGTGAAAGACATCCTTCTCAACGAACCCGGTTATTACAATTGGATGATGGAAGGCGACTTCCCCCAACAAACCAAAAATGTACTTACCCGACTTCGACTGAGCCTCAAATCCAATTGATGATCAACTTAGACGACATTGAAATCATCGATGACGATGAGCCCATTGAAGATCCCCGAAAAAGAGGACCGCACATTGGCAAAATCCAAATCATCGACCAAACCAACGATTGGGTGGCCATCAACAAGCCCCCGTTTGTGCCTTCTTTGCCTGAACGAGGTAAGTTTACTGCCATCTCAGTGCAAGAATGGGCCAAAAGTCAATGGCCCGATGCCATACTTTGTCACCGCATCGACAGGGAAACCTCCGGCGTGCTGCTCATCGCCAAGAACCCTGAAGCGTACAGGCACTTTTCGATGCAATTCGAACACCGAAAAGTCCATAAGATTTATCACGCCTTGGTAAATGGACAATTGCATTTCAATGATTTATGGGTGGATTTACCCATTTTGGCCGAGCAATTGGGCAAAATCAAAATCGACAGAAAAAACGGCAAACCCGCACAAACTCGATTCAAAACCCTGCAGTTATTCAAACATTTCACGTTGATGGAATGTGAACCCAAAACCGGCCGCTTACACCAAATTCGCGTCCACTTACAATCCCAAAATGCCTGCATCGCTGCAGACACATTATATGGAAGTGAAATCCCTATGCTATCATGGGTAAAGCGCAAACTTCACGGCACAGACTCCCCGTTGATTCAACGATTTGCGCTGC
The DNA here is from genome assembly GCA_027488495.1 of Bacteroidota bacterium. GTDB lineage: Bacteria > Bacteroidota > Bacteroidia > NS11-12g > UBA955 > UBA955. The sequence continues at coordinate 3,394 of JAIYBO010000103.1, forward strand.
ATGCCAAGCAATTACAAATACAAGCCCCTGACGGCACCGATTTGGTATTGGAAGCACCCTATCCAAAAGACATGGAAGTGATGCTGAAGCTCCTTAATAAATACAACCATTGATCGTCCTGCAATGAGCAACCCATTTAAACACCAAAAACCGGTGGCCACCCCCATGACCGTGCCGCAACCATCGGAGTTGAGGAAATTGGTTTTCAAACAGGGGAAGGCCATGAGGGCCACGTTGAAAAAACTGAAGCAACGACCGCCCAAAGACCTTGATGAACAATTCGAAAAGCTGCACAACCAAGCATTTAAAAAAATCGACTGCTTGAACTGTGGCAACTGCTGCAAAACCACCTCCCCTATGTTGTTCGAAAAAGACATCGAACGGCTATCTCAACGCCTCAAGATGAAACCAGGTGATTTCACCGCACAATACCTCATCTTGGATACGGATCAATTGTTTTGCTTCAAAAGCGCACCTTGCCCGTTCCTGAACAGCGACAATTCTTGCGATGTTTACGACGACCGTCCAAAAGCTTGCAGAGAATTCCCCCATACCAACCAAAGGAAAATGCACACCCAACTGGCTTTGGCTCATCACAACATCGAAATCTGTCCGGCCGTATACGCCATCGTGGAACAACTCAACACATTGGTTTAAGCTTACACGCCAAAAAAAAACGGATTAGAGGAATCAAGTTCCACTTTAACCGCGAGTAAATCAGAGATTTTCAAACAAATCCTTGACCCCTATGGGTTATATTTGCATTTCTTTTTAGACGCTTCATGCAACACATTCGCAATTTCTGTATCATCGCCCACATCGACCACGGCAAAAGCACACTCGCCGACCGGTTGTTAGAATACACCAACACAGTAAGTAAGAGAGACTTACAGGCTCAGGTGTTAGACGACATGGACATTGAGCGCGAGCGAGGCATCACCATCAAGAGTCACGCCATTCAAATGAATTACGAATTGGATGGTGAAAAATACATTTTGAACTTGATCGATACCCCTGGCCACGTGGATTTTAGCTACGAAGTGAGTAGAAGTATCGCTGCTTGTGAAGGTGCATTGCTCATCGTTGATGCATCGCAAGGGATTGAAGCCCAAACCATCTCCAACCTATTCATGGCATTGGAACATGACTTGGAAATCATCCCGGTTTTGAACAAAATCGACCTTCCTGGGGCGATGCCTGAAGAAGTAAAAGACGAAATTGTGGACCTCATTGGTTGCGATCGCGACAGTATCTTGGTTGCTAGCGGAAAAACAGGACAAGGCGTTCACGACATTCTGCGCGCCATTGTTGCGAGAGTTCCTGCGCCAAAAGGAGATATCAATGCGCCGCTGAAAGCACTGATTTTTGATTCGGTATTCAACTCGTTCAGGGGCATCATCGCCTACTATCGAGTGATTGATGGTAAAATTAAAAAAGGCCAGCACGTGAAATTCATGAACGGCGGCAGCGAATATTATGCCGATGAAGTGGGCATTTTAAAAATGGATTTGAGTCCGCGCAACGAAGTTTGGGCGGGTGATGTAGGATATATCATCTCAGGCATCAAAGACGCCAAAGAGGTTAAAGTTGGAGATACACTCACCGATAAACTCCAGCCCGCAGCGGTGGCCATCGATGGATTTGAAGATGTTAAACCCATGGTTTTTGCGGGTATTTACCCAGTAGACACCGAAGATTTCGAAGAACTTCGCGAGGCGATGGGCAAATTGCAATTGAACGATGCCAGCATCGTTTTTGAGCCAGAAAGTTCAGCCGCTTTGGGATTTGGATTTCGATGCGGTTTCCTTGGCATGTTGCACTTGGAAATCATCCAAGAACGTTTGGAGCGCGAATTCAACATGACCGTTATCACCACGGTACCGAACGTGAGTTACGTAGCGTATACTACAAAAGGCGAAACAGTATTGGTAAACAATCCAACAGATCTACCACCACCTGAAAAAATCGACTACGTGGAAGAGCCATACATTCGTGCCAGCGTAATCACAAAATCAGATTTCGTGGGACCAATCATGACCCTATGTTTAGACAAAAGGGGTATGCTCACAAACCAAATTTACCTCACCAGTGACCGTGTTGAGATGAACTTCGAGATGCCTTTGGCCGAAATCGTTTTTGACTTTTACGATAGATTAAAATCCATTTCCAAAGGATACGCCAGTTTCGATTACTCACCCTTGGGTTACAAAGAAAGCAAGTTGGTGAAGATGGATATCATGCTAAACGGCAAAGGCGTAGATGCTTTGAGTGCCATCATTCACCGCGACAATGCACAAGACCTGGGGCGTAAGATTTGCAAGAAACTGCGCGATTTGATTCCACGTCAACAATTCGAAATTGCCATACAAGCCGCTGTTGGTGCCAAAATCATTTCGAGAGAAACACTCTCTGCCATGCGCAAAGATGTTACCGCAAAGTGTTATGGTGGTGACATTTCTCGTAAGCGAAAACTGTTAGAAAAACAAAAAGCTGGTAAAAAACGCATGAAGTCGGTGGGCAATGTCGATATTCCCCAAAGCGCCTTCATGGCCGTCCTCAAGTTGAACGAGTAATTTACCTTTGAGGGAATATGAATTCCCTGGGGTATAATGAAGAGTCCATCGCCATGATGGAGTTGAGTTTGTGCGATGGCATTGGCCCTGTTTTGGGCAAACACTTATTACATCATTTTGGCAGTGCCACTGCGATTTTCCAAGCCACAAAAAAGGATTGGGATCAGATTGCAGGATTGAGCCAAAAACAAGCATTCCAACTGCACATTAGCAGGGAAAACCAACTCAAAACAGCAAAGAAACTGGCCGAAACCCATGTACAATTGGGCATTTCAGTAACCACCATCAACGGTGATGAATACCCATATCGATTAAAAGAATTGGCCAATGGCCCCCTTTTGCTGTATTGCCTTGGCAGCAACAACTTAAACACCAAGCGAATTGTAGGTATAGTTGGCACCCGAAAACCATCGCCCCAAGGCATAGGGCTCACAAAAAAGTTGATTGAAGAGCTGAGCACATTCGATATCAGTATCGTGAGCGGACTGGCCTATGGCATAGACATTGTGGCACACCAAGCCGCCATAGACTTGGGCATTCCCAATTGGGCCGTGTTGGCTCATGGATTGGAACAAGTGTATCCAAGCCCACATAAAAAACAAGCCCTCAAAATAATCGATGGCTTGGGCGGCCTGATATCAGATTTCCCCGCCCACACAAAAATGCACCCTGATTATTTCCCCAAAAGAAATCGAATTGTGGCCGGCTTGTGTGATGCACTACTGGTGATAGAAAGCGGTGTGAAAGGAGGCTCTATGATCACAGCGAGTATCGCTCACGGATATAGCAGAGATGTTTTCGCAGTACCTGGAAGACCATCCGATAAACCTTCGGAGGGATGTAACTTCCTCATCAAATCAAACATGGCGCAGCTAGTCACTTGCGGAAAAGATATCGCAGAAGCCATGAATTGGACACCCAATATCGGTACAAACCCAGCGGAAAATACGAACCATTCGCAAATGTCTATGTTCAGCAAACTCAACCCCATTGAGCAGCAAGTAATGCATTGGCTCTTGAATGGCGTGCACAATCCAGATGACATGCTCAGCCAAAACCAATGGTCTGCAAGTCACATCTCTATGGCACTCCTCGATTTGGAATTAAAAGGATTGATTACCAACCTTCCGGGAAATCAATACATGTCCATGATTTAACAGAAACCAATCTGCCCAATTACTTTTTCTTCTGTGCCGCAGCGCGCTGTTGACTCACCTTCATGGCTTCTTCCATGCGCTGTTGGAACTTAGATTTCGTTACGGGCTTTTTGCGATTCTCGGCAATTTGCGCATGCAATTTGGTATCGTCTACAGTTCTGCGAATTACCCACTGCTGACCAAATGTAATCATGTTGCTCACAAAATAGTACCAAGTTAAACCCGCAGCGTAATCGTTCAATACACCCAAGAAAATAACAGGCATAAAATAGCCAATGTATTTCATTTGACCGGTAACGCCCGACAATTGATTGTTGAAGTGGGTATAAATGAGCGTAGAAACCGTCATCAAGATGGTAAAGAAACTCACGTGATCGCCATAGAACGGAATGTTAAATCCAAGCATCGGACCGTCGTACTGAGACAAATCCGTTGCCCACAAAAACGCTTTCTGCCTCAATTCAAACGCGTTGGGAAAAAACTGGAACATGGCAAACAAAATGGGCATTTGAAGCAATACCGGCACACAACCACTCATGGGCGATACGCCCGCTTTGCGGTACAAAGCCATATTGTCTTGTTGCATTTTCTGCATGTCGTTCCCGTGCTTCTCCTTGATCACATCCAATTCGGGCTTCA
>JAIYBO010000094.1 GCA_027488495.1 Bacteroidota bacterium
AAATCAATAAAAAATCATAATATGAAAAAATACATCATCGCAATCGCAGTTTCATTGGCCGGTTTACATGGCGCAAATGCTCAAGAGGTTAGGCAAGGATTCGAGACGGTTCCACTGGATTCTGGCGAAGTGATCAATGGTAGCAATGGAGAAAAGTCCTTCGATATTTGGGGGGCTGTGCCAAACTATGTGCTAAAAATGCCCATGCAATATGACACCTCTTGGGGTGGGTATTGGTCGGGCGGTTGGGCGATATCTAAAAAAATTGATGGCACTACAGGTCCGTCTGATTTCTCAAAGCACTTGTATTGCGCAAAACCAGGTTACGGTGCAGAACCATTTTATCAAGGTCAGCACCTCGGTAAGACCTTCGCCGTTGGTATGAATGGCGCTTACTGGCTTCAACAATCTACTGCGAACGAAGGCGTATTGTCTTTTTACGTAACCAATTCAACCTATGCCTACAATTCCATGAAAAATGGCGACAATTTTGCCAAAAAATTTGGGGGTGCCTCTGGTAACGATGCCGATAGTTTTGTTTTGAACGTCAAATTCTTCGTCGATACCCAATGGGTAGCGAGCAAAAAGGTGGTTTTGGCAGATTATCGTTTTTCAGACAACAGCAAAGACTATATCCTAGATTCTTGGCAAATTGTGGATCTGCCCACCTATTTCCCTGAGGGATTCGTGGATAGTATCACTTTTGAGTTGCAAAGTTCAGACAATGGTCAGTTTGGTATGAATACCCCGGGTTTTTTCTGCGTGGATCGAATTGTTTGCGGACATTGGTTGGGTACTAAAAATCAGACCAAGATCGCGGCTCAGGTATTTCCCAATCCAGCCAAAGATGTTTTGCAACTACAATGCGGTTCGCAAATCAGCCATGTTGAAGTATACAATGCACTTGGGCAGTCGGTGAATGTGAAAAATATCCAAAATTTGGGTGCTAAGTCAGTGGATTTAAACATAGCCCATTTGGCAACAGGTAGCTATTGGATCAAAGCCCATACCCAGCAAGGTGTGGTATCAACCCCCTTTGCAAAACAATAATTTTTCCATGAATTCATTTGGTTTTGCCCTCCAATTCTCGAAAAATCACGCGGTGAAAGCATGGTTGTGTTGTTTGTTTTTGCCATCGCTGCTGCTTCTGCAAAGTTGCGAAGACCAGATCATCGGTCCGCCTTTGGTAGGTCCACTGGGCGATGAACGTGTGGCTGTGCTCTGCGAAGGCAATTTCATGTGGGGCAATGCCAAATTGGATGTATTGTCTACCGATACCTCAGGGACCAAGATTTGGAACAATGCCTTTGAATCGGTCAACAGCAAACCCATCGGCGATGTACTGCAAAGTGGATTGGTGGCGGGCAACAACCTCTTTCTCTCCGTGAACAACAGTGGCAAAGTGCTGGCCCTGGATCCCATTACCCTCAAACAAACCAAGTCGAACACCACCCTGAAATCGCCCCGAAACCTTTTGATGGTGGGTAACCAATTGTGGGTGTCGGACCTTTACGCCAACAAAATCAGCGTATTGGATACTTCGAACCTGAAAACGGTGAAGGAGATTCCAGTGTCTGGCTGGACAGAAACCATGGTGCGTTGGGGTGAATTTGTGGCAGTGGCGGCCTACAAAGGGGAGGTGCTGTTGGTGAATCCCACAACCCAAGTGATTGAGCGCACATTCAAGGTGGATTCTGGTGCTTTGCATTTGGTGGTGGATGCCGCTCAGCAGTTGTGGGTGGGTTGCTCGTTGAATGGGAAAACATCGCTTACGGCCTTTGCGCTCGGACAGATCGATTTTATGGAAGTGGCCCACTGGAAAATGACGGGGGATTTGGGCAGTATTCAGCTTTCTCGCAATGGCGGAACCCTGTTTGTGTCGCGCAACAACAAATTGTATAGTTTCCGCGCCGATGCCCAATCCGAAGCCAATATGTCGATGCTTATTGATCCCAAACTCACCCAATTGTATGGTTATTATTACGATTTGGGGGCCAATGCGTTCTATTTCGCCGATGCGAAAGACTATGTGAGCAATGGGGTTGTGTTGCGATATCCGATGGATGATCCATCGAAAAAGTCGTTTCACAGTACGGGAGTAAACCCATCTTTCTTCTTGCGTTTGCCCTAAGTTAGTTTTACTATCTTTGGAGGCGAGAAATGAAGGGGAATTTTTTCAAATTAAAGAAGGTGGATGTACTGTTGCTGCGGTCCTATGTGGGTCCGTTTGCAGTCACCTTTTTCCTCAGTATGTTTCTCTTTTTGATGCAATTTCTCTGGAAATACATCGATGAGTTGGTGGGGAAAGGGATTTCTACCGACATTCTAGCAAAGTTGATTTTTTATTCATTGGCCGATTTGGTTCCGATGGCGATGCCGCTCACGATCATGGTGGCGGGCCTGATGACCTTCGGCAATTTGAGTGAGAGTTTTGAGTTGGTTGCCATGAAAAGCAATGGCATTTCGCTGTTGAGGGCGCTGAGACCCATCTTTCTATTGATGTGCTTGTTGGCGGTGATGAATTTCTTGTTTTTGAATTATGTGATCCCCAAAGCCAAATTGGAACAGGCGGCGATGATGATTGATGTTCGACAAAAGAAGCCCACGTTTAACATCGCGGAAGGCATTTTTTATCACAACATTGAGGGGTTTGCAATTCGCGTGGGCAAGAAGGAAAAAGACAATCAAACGGTGAGGGACGTCTTGATTTATGAGTACAAAAAAGACGATAGCAAGCGATTGAATGTGCTTCGGGCCGATTGGGGGACGATGATATTGAGCGCGGATCAAACCGTATTGAATTTTACGTTGTACAACGGTGTGAGGTATGAGGAGATGACCAATGCGCCAGAGTATCGCAAAACGCATCCCTTCAATCAGATGTATTTTGAAAAACAGCGGATGCAAATTGACTTATCGAGCCTAGATTTTCAATTCACAGATCGCGATTTGATTGCCAGTGATTATCGATTGCAAAACGTGAGTCAGCTCATGAAAGAAATCGATACTTTCAATTTAAAATGCGGGGTGCTTCGAGCCGATAATTCCAAGTATTTGGGCAAGTATTTACACGTGCCGGGTGTGATGGATCGCGATACCAACATGATGAAGTATCAGCGGAATTCATTGGCGTTTTCGCCGTTGAAAGAGTCCCAAATCATCAAGAATTATCCAAAAGAGCAACGGGCCACGATTGTGGCGGCGGCGGTGAATCATGCGAGGAGTGTGAAGGGTACCGAGGAAGGCCTTTCTACAAGTTTGGAATTTGAGGAAACCGACGTGGATTTGTATAGGAGTGAATTGCACAAAAAGTTTGCGTTCTCCATTTTGGTGATTCTTTTGTTTTTGATTTCTGCGCCCTTGGGCGCGATCATCCGTAAGGGTGGG
>JAIYBO010000182.1 GCA_027488495.1 Bacteroidota bacterium
AAATCGCACCCGCATTCAATGGATCCTCCCCGGCGTATTGACCTCCGCGGCCTTGGTTTTTTTGTATCGCTCCATCGCGCAAACCAACCCAGATTGGATAATTCATAGCACCATTCAATTGTCTTTTTCTTGGAACGATTTTGGGGCCAACATCATTCGATTCAACACCCTCTTACAGCACAGCTATCCCTGCCTACCGCTGCTAGGCGCATTATTCATAGGCGGGATCACTTGGATCTTCTTTCAACCCAAAACCATACAGGAAAGACTCGCATTTTGGGGCACCCTAATCCTTCCCTTGGCGGTTTTTGGCCTATCCAAAATTTCCGATGGCACTGAAAATATTTACTTTGGCTACGGTCGATTTTTCTTGGCGATACCCTTTGCCTGGGGATTTTTATGGTCGAACAGCAACCTGCAGATCCCTGCTGTACCCATAGAAAAAATTCGACAGCGTATAACTATAGTATCATGTCTCGTGATGGCTATTCCCCGCAGCGGTAAATTTCTCATTTTTTTCATTTTTACCACCCTCTGCATATCGGGTTATGCCTATAATTTTTGGGAGAAAACGAGCATCCGCGAATTTGGCAAAACCTACATCCCAGTCATGGTCTACCCAATGAATCAAATGAAAACGGATGCAGAGCAGCTCGCCAAATTGTGCGCAACAGAACACATCGGCGCTGTTTTGGTATTAGACCACTTTGTATTAGAATGCGGCAGCATGGGTTATGCCCAAATGGCAAAATTCCCCCTCGGCGATCAAACAAACACCATTCCCATCGTTCGTCCAAAATATGAACGTCGACATTGGCTATTACACGAAATCAAAGAACAACACTACATCCCCAAAAAAGTGGCCGTCATGGATGTTTGGAAAGACAGTACTTGGGGCACTCAGTGGCCATTCAAACGCTCACTCGCAGATGTGCGTGGGCGAGTATTCATTTTCGAAACGGGTGAGTTGCCTTTAAATCAATTCATTGAGAATTATTTGACCTCAATCCCTTCAGTCCCTTTCCAAGAAAAACACTAGCCAATGCAACAATGACAATTACTGCAATATCTCTCGCGGAATTGGGATGTCCAAGATAAAATCCTAGCATGCATAACAACACTACTTGGGTAACTGCAATTATTGCAAATAATTGTCCCTTTCGATAATTCTCCCAAGTCTTTCTCTGATTGTTTATTTCATTTTCAACCAACAATCTATTCAACTCTAATCTACTTTTTTGCTCGTCTTCTGCCAACTTAATCAATCGATCCGCAAAACCAGGATTGATAGATTCATACCTTTCCAGAGATTCAGGATCCGGCACCGGACCAGAAAATAACTCACTTCGCTGATTTGCGATTCTTGTGATTCTTATATTGCGCTCTGCCATCTCTCCTCCCCCTCGCTACCTCAACTTGATTAAAATCTGATGAAAGAATGTTCTTCCAATCATTTCTCAAGTTAATTGCATCTTCTTCAGGACCTTTAATCAAACTTTTTAAATACTCTGTACCCTTTGCAGCTTCGCAAATCGGTCGCGGTTTAAACCAAGTAGTGAATTCAAAAACACTCTGAAATCCTGCGAAAAACGAATTCTCCAATTGCTTCTTCTCCTCTTTCATAATTCAAAAATAAAACAATTTGTAATAATTAAACAGACCTATCCGATTATAATCGATTAAAAAAATACAACAGCCTATCTATTTGATTAGCAATTAACTAAACCCCAAAAAAGTGGCCGTCATGGATGTTTGGAAAGACAGTACTTGGGGCACTCAGTGGCCATTCAAACGCTCACTCACAGATGTGCGCGGGCGAGTATTCATTTTCGAAACAGGCGAGTTGCCACTATCCGATTTCATTACAAAATTTCTTAAGTAAAACGGAATCCTCCAACTCCTTGTCCTTTTTGTGATATAATTCAATTAATTGAATTTGTCCTGCCTTTTCCTTCCAACAATAAATCAATCGAAATCCGGAGTTTACACCTTTCTGCGGAAATGAATTGCTCCTTATTTTTTTAACTTTCACAAAGTAACAACCGGGGTATCCCTGTAATCGGAAGCTCACCGGGAATTTACCTTCAGGGTATTTCTCAATTACCGAAATCAATACATCAAGGTCACTTTCTAATGACCGGTAACGCTTTAACAATCCTTTGACATTTTTCTCAAAATGAATTGTCCTTACCACTTCCACCCTCATCATCTCCCTCTCCATAAATCCGATAAGCAAAGGGAAACTCCCTGTAAAAGGTCAAATCAAATTTGATTGTTTCTCCCATCCCAGTCACTTTCATTGGTAAATCCTTATGCAACAACTCAACCAAATCACTCGTTGGAAACCGACCGTAAAGCTGCACCATATCATTCATTATCACCATTTCACTCGCCTTCAACAAAGTCAAATCAACAGCGCGCAATGGAAATAATTTATTCTGTACCTCCCCATTTTTTTCCATTTTGATTTTAACTATTTCTCCAGACAAAGCCATTTCCTCCAACAACTCCGACAAATGATCTGGCAATGGACCAAATGGCAATTTTTTGTATGTACACGTCGATAAAAATCCTTCATGGTTTTCATAATAAGCGAAATCGGACAAGTACATCAATTTGGGGATTAAGGTCTCCAAAGCATTTGAATATCTCGCGCACGACTCAATCAGATACAAGACCACTTCCCTGCATTTCACCCGATCAAATTTCAATTGGGGCTTGGAATATTCCACTTCTACATCACCCAACACCCGAACATTCTCAACTGATTCATATCGCATCTCTGAACCAATGCCACCATGAATCAATACTTCAATGTCCATTTGAAAAGCTCTCGCAATTTTTTGAATTTCTACCAAACCCACATCCCGCTTACCTTGCTCTATCGCTAAATACGACGTCCGCGAAATCTCCAAAATATTAGCCATATCTCCCTGAGAAAACGAATGTTTCTTCCTCAGTGATTTTAAACGCTTTCCAAAATCAACCAAACCAACAAATTCAATCATAACCCTACAAAGATAATTTTTGTCTATTATTCACACAATTCAATGTTCAATAATAAGACAATTTAATCGTTTAATTTTCTAAAACGGCTTCCACACTAAAACCCACCACCCAAAAATCACCCCACCACCAATTTCCCAGTGAGCTGATAGTGATCCCCCACCGCCTGCTCAAAATCCCGACCTACACCCGCCTTCACCGCCACCCGATAGCAAACCTGCTCCGTATACTCACTCCCCAAAACCCGCGCCCCAAACTTCGCAATCAACCGATGTATCTCCTGCTCGTGCTCAAATGCCGCCGACACCTCATACACCTCCTCAATAAATTTCTCCACCCTGCCCGCAAGCCCGATCGCGGCCAACGCCGCCCCACCATACGATTCAATCAACCCCGGAATCCCTAACAACGTCCCACCGAAATACCTCACCACCACCACCAAAACGTTCGTCAATCCCGCGCTGATCACCGCCCTCAATATCGGCCTACCCGCTGAATTCCCAGGTTCCCCATCGTCGTTCGCACGCTGCGCCTCGCCCCGAGCACCCATCACCCAAGCATAACAATGGTGCGTAGCATCCGGATACATCCGCTTCAAACCGTCCAACTTCTCCTTGATGTCCTTCTCCCCCCTCACCGCATACACATACGCGAAAAACTTGCTGCCCCGCTCCCTCAACACAAACTCCGCATCCCGCTCCACCTCATAATATACATCCGAAAACAAACTCATCACCCCAAATCCCTTTCCCACACCCAATGCGCATCGCCACCCAAATCGTTCAACCTGCGCAGCACCATATTTTCCATACGGGGCGATTTCACTCCACCCCCCAACACCATCTCCGGATTCCGCAGAACATGCACCTCATCCACACAATCCGCCTCCCAAAACGATGCCAATACCTCCGCACCACCCTCCACCAATATCACCCCCAAACCCTTCTCACTATACAACCACTTCAACAACTCCACCAAGTCCAAATCGCCGCCAACCACCCACAATTCCCCGCTGCTCCGCCTTACCGCCTCCTCCGTGTACTCTCCCCTTCCTGTTCGATCCAAAACGATGCGAATCGGCTGATCCACATCCCCGTAACCCCGGACATCCAACTTCGGCCTGTCCAAATTCCAAGTATTCACCCCCACCAAAATCGCATCCACACCAGACCGCAAATGATGCACCCATCTGCCCGATGCCTCCCCAGAAATCAATACTCTCTCAGTTTGAGTTAGAGGGACCTCCTGGGAAATAATTTGATTCTCAGATGACAACTGACTCGTCTCGTCTGGGACGAGACCGAGGCCCATATACCCGTCCGCCGTCTCTGCCCATTTCGCCACCACTGCTGTTCGACAGATAACCTGGTTCACCCAAAACGCCCAGTTCAATTGCCTGCACTCGTCCTCCAGCACCCCCACCAAAACCTCCACACCCGCAGCGCGCAACAATCCCACACCCTTCCCACTCACCAACGGATTGGGATCCAATACCCCCACAACCACCCTGCCAACACCCTTCTCCAAAATCAAATTCGCACAAGGCGGCGTCTTCCCATAATGCGCACAAGGCTCCAACGACACATATAAAATACAATCCGAAAAATCTTCATTCTGTTCGCGCAATTCCAACTCTCCACCCAATCCATCCCCGGAACCAACACGAGCTTCCAACCCCTCAAACAACATCCGCTCCGCATGCGCCCCGCCAAATACATCATGCCACCCCTCTGCCAATACCACCCCGTCTCTCACCAACACCGCCCCCACCATCGGATTTGGACTCACCCGCCCCCAACCGCGTTCAGCCAATGCCAAACACCTGCGCATCCAAAATTCGTGTTCAAAAACCGGCAAAATTCCGTCGCTCATCACAAACCCAAACCATCAACGACCAAACAACTTCATCGCCTCAGACACATACGTCTTCACGCAAGCATATACCTTCCCGCCGTCAGCATCCCGCTCAATCCCATTCCCCGTGCGCACAACCACCATCCCCCGCGATGGAATCAACACAATGTACTGCCCCTTCAACCCCTGAAAATAACTGAACTTCACCCCGTCTACCTCGCCCAACCAAAACGAATGTCCGTAATTCAACGACCGCGGTGCCTCCGGGTGATTCGCCGATACAAACGGACGTTGCGCCATCGCCAAAAACCCAGAATCTATCATCCCATCGCCGTGATGCATCACCATCAAGCCCAAACGACCGAAATCGCGGGCCCGCGCGTTGAAACAACAAAAATTCAATTCCCTGCCGTTCTCCTTATCCAAAGACCAAGTGGCCGGCGCCTCAGCACCCAACGGCTTCCAGATTCTTTCCGATGCCAATTCCGCCAAATGCTTTCCCGTCACCTGCTCCAAAACCAACCCCAACAATTGCGTGGCACCACTCTGATATTCAAACACTTCCCCCGGCTTCACCACCACCGGCACCTTGCGCATCGTGGCCTCAATATCGCTCCCGTAATACGCCTTCGCCGTGATGCCAAAAGGCGACACATAACTTTCATTCCAAGCCAACCCCGCCGTCATCGTGATCAAATGCCTCAACGTCAACCCCCGCGCATTCTCCTCCAACGCCTCATTCCGATACCCATCCACATCCTTAACCGCACCCACCCAAGGCAAAAACTTCCTCACCGGCTCGTCCCACGACGATATTTCACCGCGCTCAATGGCCTGCTCCACCAACAAACAAGTGATCGTTTTGGCCATCGAAAACGAATTCGTAGGCACCAACCCATCCACCGGCTCAAAATATTTCTCGCACACCAACGTATCGTTGCGAAACACCAAAAAAGCACCGCTCTCCGTTTTGCCCAACATCGCCACCAACCCCTCACTCAATGCCGCCTCCGAAGCGCCTTCCAACGTCACCAAAGGCGTCACCTTCGATGGATCATTGGCGATTTCTCTCGTATCAAACCCCTTGTAATCCAAATAGTTGGCCGATTTCTGTCCGATCAAATACGTCAACCGAACCCCCTTAACCAAATAACCCCATGGCGAAACCCACACCACCCCGGTCAATACCGTAGCGATGCCCAACACCAACAAAAAGCGCTGAAAAGCCTTCATCATATTCAAATGTAATCAAACATTCCAAAGTTTGCACCCACCAAAATCCAATTCAAACTCCCTCCGCATCGCGTATATTTGTAATTTATGAAATTGTTGCTTCGCAAACGCGCCCTCTATATCCTCTTTCCCTTAGCCACCTTTGCCGGATTTTCCGTCCTGCTAAACACCCACAACCTGCTGCCCGCCAAAATCAAAAATGGCCTCAATCCAGGGTACTTTAAGCAGTGGTTTGAAGAGAAAAAAGACGCCCATGGAGAAATTCCATCCTTCCTTCGCTCGCAATGGGCCAAGTACGATGCCCTAAAAGCCAACTTGAGTCGCAGATCCAGCGAAAACCCCATCGATACCGTCATAGAACTGGGCCCAAAAAGCGTGGGCGGAAGAACCCGCAGCGTGTGGATCGATCCCCGCAACGAGAAAATCATCCTCGCCGCCGCCATCTCAGGCGGTATGTGGCGCTCCACCGATGGTGGCCTCAACTGGAAACCCCTCAACGAACACCAAGTGTCTATGATGCCCTCATGCATCACATCAAACCCCTTCAACCACAATGAAATCTATTACGGCACCGGCGAAAGCCGAGCCAATAGCGCCGATGTAGACGGTGAAGGCGTTTTCAAATCCACAGACGGTGGTATCACCTTCAACCAAATCAGCAGCTCCGCCAAAACCGCGGGATTTCAACAAATTTGGGACATCGAACACGCCAAAGACGATTCACAAACCCTCTTCGTAGGCACCCAAACCAACGGATTGTATCGCTCCACCGATGGCGGAACCACCTTCACAAACGTTTACGCCGGTGGCAACAAGCAAGTCACCGACATCCTCTGTTTGCCCAACAACCGCGTGATCGCATCCCTGCACTCCTCGCAAGTGGTGGCCTCCGATTCGCTCGGAAAACCAGGCACCTTCAAAGCCATTGCCTTCCCAAGCGCACCCGGATCGGGCAGTTATCGCAGAATCCAACTCGCCAGTCCAGCCAATTTCCCCAACGTAGTCTATGCCGTTTTCGAGGGATTTGCGTTCGACGCTACCCCCGTGGCTTTCTATAAAAGCAGCGATGGCGGTCGCACGTGGACAAAACGCATCGAACCCGCCAAAGCCGGTGCCAGTTATCAAGCCTATTGCCTCCTGCTCGGCGCAAGTCCAATCGATTCCAACGACGTTGTTTGTGGCGGCGTAAACCTAGTGAGAACCTTAGACGGTGGAAAAACGTGGACGCCCCTCACAGTAGGACATTCAGACCACCACGCCTTCGCCTACCTACCCAAAACCACCAACGAATTCATCGTGGGCACCGATGGAGGCATCTACAAATACCGTTGGAACAGCACCGAAATCGCAGCCAACCTCAACAACGGATACCGCGTAACCCAGTTCTATGCCGGCGCATACGGTCCAACCGATTTGGTGGCAATTGCCGGAGCACAAGACAATGGCACGCACGTGGCCAGCAAACCCATGGTGAGTCAACGTTTCTTCGGGGGCGATGGCGCATACTGTCACATCGGCTTGCAAGACGGTAGCATCGCCTACATGAGCTACCAAAACGCAGCCATTCACGTGATGAAAAGCTTCAGTCCGTCCAACCCTGCCTGGGGCACAAACATCACCGACCCCGCCTTTGAAACAGACGGCGTAGATTTCATCAACCTATACGAAATGAATCCAACCGACCAGTACCAAGTGTATTACCGCACCAACAGGGGCTTGTATCGCACCACGGACATGGGAAGCAGTTGGACGAAGTTGAATGCCAGCATCCGTGCGGGCATCAAGGCGATAGGCATTTCCAAGCAAGAAAACCCAGTGGTGTATTTTGGCGGCACGGGCTCACAGTTGTATAAAATTGAAAAGGCGGCCACCACCATTGCGGGCAAGGAAGTGAACTACAACAGCAGCGCGCCCACGGCGGTAACCAATGACAACATCAAGGGGATGCACGTGCACCCGAACAATCCCTATGTGTTGTATGTGGCCTTATCGAACATCAGCAACCAGCCCCGCGCTTGGAAGGTGACCGGGTTGGATAGCATCACGAACAAACCCGTTTGGACGAACATTTCGGGCGATTTGCCCCCCGGTTTGCCGGTGAACATGTTGGCGGTGGACCCAGCGAATCCGGATGCGGTGTTTTTCGCAGGCACCGATTTTGGGTTGTACTACACGATCGATTCAGGAAAAAC
>JAIYBO010000049.1 GCA_027488495.1 Bacteroidota bacterium
AACAGGCAGCAGAGATTGGGTTTCTTCGCCCGTTATCATGGTTGGATATTGCTACGGGGCTGAAATGAGTACTTGGACATCCATTGGGTTTTCTACCAACGGCACGTACAGCAGAAACATGCCATTTGGCGCGTTTGTCTTTAAATTCGGGATTCAGTTTTAACCCAAGAACCTTCAGCAGTTACAAGGGGAAATCAACAAAACTGATGATGATTTGATAATTTTGGATTTTACACAACCCATCATAGTTTTCAGAAAAGCCCAAGAATTTCAGAATAAAGCTTGGATTTCAACAGGACCCAGAGGGATTTCAATCAATGAATGAACCCCAAAAAGGAATTAAAACACCAAGTTCAAAATGGCCCAAGGCATCGCGCCCAAAGCAACAATGATCAACGCCAAAGAGATCAACAATCCCCGGTCAACGAATTGCATTTCATTGTTAGACTCTTTCAAGAACGCGTGTTTGAAAAACTTGAAGTAGTATCCAACGCTAATGGCAGAACCCAACAAACCGATGCCTACCAACCATGGCGTGTGCTGCCATGCAAAAGAAAAGAGATAAAACTTCGCGTTGAAACCCGCGCTGATGGGAATTCCCGCCATAGAAAGCACGCCAATCACAAGGACTACGGCCACAATTGGACATTTTTTGGCAATGCCATTGAAGGCATCGAAACTGAAATCTCCTGTTTGTTGATAGGCTTGATTCGCGATAGAGAACACGAGAACGCTGGCAATGGCATATGAAAAACCATAAAACCACAAAATCCAGGTATTGGTGCCATCGGCGATGAGCAAGAACATCACCAAGTAACCGGCGTGAGCAATACTACTGAAGGCCAAAGTACGTTTCACGCTTTTTTGTCCCAACGCAGCCAAATTACCCCACAAAATGGTCATTCCACCCAAAACTGTCAACCAAGAGGCCCAAGAATCCTTGATACCACCAAAAGTATTCAGCAAACGATAGAAGGCAACAAACGCCGCTACCTTCACGATGGTCGCCATGAACACCGTTGTGCGATTGGGGCTACCTTCATACACATCTGGCGCCCAAAAATGGAAAGGCGCTGCAGCCACTTTAAACAGCAAACCCACACTCATAAGGATGATCCCCGCATTGATGAGCACTGGAATTGGCATTCCTTTCATCGCATGCATGAAACTGGGTTTAATGCCCATCATTTCAAGTTCCAAAGAACCTGTACCACCGTAGATAAACGCGGTACCCAAAAGGAAAATACCTGTTGAGAATGCACCCATCAAAAAATACTTCAACGAAGCTTCGTTGGAAGCCAAGTTTTGTTTGTTAGCACCTGCAAGCACGAACAATGGAATAGAAAGTACTTCGATGCCCAAAAACAACATCACCAAATGCTCGTAAGAAACCATCATGTAGGCCCCACACAAACTAAACATCATCAGTCCAAGCTGGTCGGTACCCAAATTCTCATTTTCCCTGAACATCAAAATCACAAAACCTGTGATGAATGCCAGCAAGGCCGCGAAAAGATGCTGTTCTTTTCCAAAGCTCATCATGTTTGCAGGCACCCAAGATTCTAACATACCAAACGATACCATTTGGTTCGCACAGGCAAAAGACAATGCAGCAGAAACAAACAAGGAAACCACGGCAAACAATGAAAATGCAGACTCTTTTTTGTTCAACCCTGCGAACAACAAAATCACTGCGCTAAAAAAGGTTACGAACAAGGCAATCATGACATCACCCCCCTTGCTTCAGAAACCCACTGACCAATTTGTACAATACTGTTGTGCACGATATCTATTATCAATTGCGGCATAAAACCTATGCCAATGACTCCTACTATTAAAATTCCAAACGCCAATATTTCATTCCATTTGAGCGCAGCCACAGTACCTGTTCCTTCGCCAAACATGCTAAACTGAACCATTCTGAAAATATACACTGCGCAAAAAATGATGGTTAAACCGGCCATCAATGCCAAATTGTGGTTGTAAGTGTACACTGATTTCAGCAACAACAACTCACCCGGGAAACCATTTGTGAATGGCACGGCAACGGTTCCCAATGCAATGAGCATGAAGAAAACCATGAACAAACGATTGTTCTTCGCCAATCCGCCCAACTCACCCAAAATCCGGGTCCCTGTGCTTCTTTCAATGATTTCAATCACCAAAAACAATCCCACGGCGTTGATACCATGAACAAACATTTGCAAAACACTGCCTTCCAAACCTGCATCCGTTAACGTAAAGATACCCGCAGCAATCAAAGCCACGTGTGATAACGATGAAAATGCCACCAAGCGTTTCATGTCTTTCTGACGGATGGCAATGAGCGCTCCGTAAAGCACGCCAGCCACCGACAAGCCAATCACCCAAGGTTGATAGAATTCAATGCTCTCTGGTGCCAAAGGCAAAAACCAGCGCAACAAACCATACAAACCCATTTTCAACATGATACCACTCAAAAGCATGGTACCCGCGGCCGGAGTGTTTGTGTAGGTATCCGCCTGCCAAGAATGAAAGGGCAATACTGGGATCTTCACCAAGAAAGCCAACAAAATACCGCCACCCACAAACAAAGATTCTGTGTGCGACAGTTCCACTGCACGAAGCGATTCAAAAGCAAAGGAATAATTGGCGGTGTGCAAGAACAAATAGATCAAGCTCGCCAACATCGCCAATGAACCGATGAAGGTGTATAGAAAAAATCTCAATGTAATTTTGAATGCATCCACCCCACTCATGGTTAATGTGATGAAATAGATGGGGATCAACGCCAATTCCCAGAAAATGTAAAACATCAGACCGTCTTGGGCCATGAATACACCATTCAGCGCACCTTGCATAAACAAAGTGAGCGCAGTGATTTTTACGCGATTTTCATCGTTGCGAATGCCACCCAAAATGATCACGGGCACAAGCGCATTGGTGAGTATCAATAAGATGCCTGTAAGGCCATCGAATCCAACGGTAAATCGGATATTGTCTGAAATCCAAGGTTGATCAAAAATGGTTTTCCAACCACCTTCTACGCCCATTTGCTGGAAATATTTTCCCACTAAAAGGATTGGCAGCAAGGAAAAAAGAGCCGAAAGCCACATTGGAATGCGTTTTCCCATGGCTATAACAACCAATGACGCGATGATCGGGATAATGATTACTTCCATGATTAAAACAAATTAAAAGCCAACAACAAAGCGATTCCTATCACCATATAAACCAAATAATACTCAATGTTTCCATTTTGGATTTTAGAGAGCATTTTACTCAAACCAAATCCGCCTTTTCCTACTCCATCAACAGCCGATTTGATTGCTTTCTCATCCACATAATGCGTGAGTGTGTCTGAAGCACCTTCCAAAGGAGCCACAAAAGCCACATCATAGGCCTCATCTACATAAAACTTATTGGAAAGCACCTTGCCCATGCCCTGTTGATCCGCATCTGCCTCTGGAACAGCCCCTTTCACAACGTATTTGTTGCGGGTGTACAAAAATGCAATCACGAAAACACTTACCGCCATGGCCAAAAGCCCAATTTCCGCAGTGTGCGACAATTCAATCACATGCTCGGGATACATCAAAATGGGTGAAAACTTTCCGCCACCATCGTAACTCAACAAATGATGCAGGCCACCTGAAATACCTTCGCCCAAGTAATGGGGCAAATTCACCGCACCACCAACGACTGAAAGCACCGCCAACACCAACAAGGGCAAGGTCATCAACAAAGGACTTTCGTGTACTTTTTCGAAGGGATGATGGTGATTGCGATAGGTTCCATGAAAAGTAACAAAGAACATTCTGAACATGTAAAATCCAGTGATACCCGCGCTGATCAAAGCCAAGCCAAATACCAAAGGGTTGTGCGTAAACGCCGATACCAATATCTCGTCTTTTGAAAAGAAACCCGAAAGGAATGGAAAGCCGGTGATGGCCAAAGTACCAATCAAGAAAGTCAAATAAGTGATTGGCATTTTCTTGCGCAAACCACCCATTTCGCGAATGTCCTGCTCGTGGTGCATTCCGTGAATCACACTACCAGAACCCAAGAACAACAATGCCTTGAAGAACGCGTGAGTAATCACATGAAACAACGCCGCAGTGTATGCGCCACAGCCCAAGGCGATGAACATCAATCCCAACTGACTCACCGTACTGTATGCCAATACTTTTTTAATGTCGTTCTGCTTCAAACCAATCAAAGCAGCCATGATCGACGTTGCCAAACCAATCCACATCACAATTTCGCGGGCGAAAGGACTCAACGCGTAAATGGCTTCGGAGCGAATCACCAAATAGATACCCGCCGTAACCATCGTGGCCGCGTGAATCAAGGCCGATACGGGAGTAGGACCTGCCATCGCATCGGGCAACCAAGTGTAAAGCGGTATTTGAGCACTCTTACCCATCGCACCGATGAAAAGCAAAAGGGCAATTGCCGTGTTTACAGCCGTGGAATCAGCCGTTCCGATAAAAACTTGTCTAAAAACTTCCTGATATTCGAATGAGCCGTAGGTATCGTAAATCAAGAACAAACCCATGAGCAAACCCAAGTCGCCAATTCTGTTCATCACAAACGCTTTGCGCGCCGCCTTGCCAAAATCCACGTTTTTGTACCAGAATCCAATCAACAGGTATGAGCACAATCCAACCCCTTCCCATCCAAAAAACAACATCAAGTAATTGGAGCCCAAAACAAGCACCAACATATTGAATATGAACAAATTCAAATAAGCGAAGAACTTGTACAAGCCATCGTCATCGTGCATGTAAGCAATCGAGTACATGTGAATCAACGTTCCTATTCCCGTGATGATCAATGTCATTACGGCTGAAAGCCTATCAAATTGGAAGGCAAAATCAACGTGAAAATCACCAACACTCAAGAAAGTGAAAAGCTTGGTATTGATAGAGGCGATTTCCGGTGTGCCACCAGACAATTCCATGAAATTCATCACCGCCAACACAAAAGAACCCAATACGGTTGCGGTTCCTAGCCAACCCGACAATGATTTTGGCATCCATTTCCCCAAAATTCCATTGACAACAAAGCCCATCAATGGCAAAAATATCATTAACGTCAACATCTCTTTATCCTTTCAATTGGTCCAAAAAACTAACATCGGTCTTGCGTGTATTGCGATACACCAAAACCAAAATGGCCAAGCCTACTGCCGCTTCTGCCGCCGCTACAACCATGATGAAAAACACGAAAATCTGTCCGTCCGAATCCCCCATGTAAGTAGAAAACGCCGTAAACAGCAAGTTCACCGCATTGAGCATCAGCTCGATACACATCAAAAGGATGATGGCATTTCTGCGAAATAGAACACCAAACAAGCCAATTGCGAACAATACAGTGCTTAAATAGATGTAGTGACTGATTTCAACTTGGTTGAAAATATTTAACAAACTCATGAATCGGACCTTTCTTCTTTTGGAATCAAAACAGCATTATTTTTTTCGCGCTTACCCAACAAAACCGCCCCTACCATCGCCGCGAGGAACAAAATACCTGTTAATTCAAATGGCACAACGAATCGCGTAAACAAAACCTTGCCCAACGCCTTCACCAAACCAATACCCTCTACAGGATTCTTGGCGATGGCCTCTCCGCTCACTTGGAAAGCCGCTGTAATGATGAGCAACAAAGAACCCGCCGATATGGCAGCAGCAATGCCCCACCAATTCGATTTCACCGGCTCAGTATCCTTGCTCAAGTTCAACAACATCAACACAAACAAGAACAAAACCATGATGGCCCCAGCGTAAACAATCAAATTCACCACAGCCAAAAACTGCGCATTCAACAACACATAGTGAGCAGAAATGGTGAAAAATGTAAATATCAAAGCCAATACGCTGTGTACCGGGTTTTTGCTTGTAACAACGTACAAAGCCGACAGTATCGTTAGGAACGACAATATCAAAAATGGAATGGGTAACTGCTGAAACATGTTGTTATTTTTCGGACCAAACTTGTCTTTTAGTGATATCTACTCTCGCGTCTATTGGCTCTACCAATTTGTCTTTACCGTAGATGAAATCTTCACGGCCAAATTCGGCATCCACAATGCGATCGGTAAGGAAAATGGCCTGTTTTGGACAAGCTTCTTCGCACAACCCACAGAAAATGCAACGCAACATGTTGATCTCATAAGTGGCCGCGTATTTTTCCTCTCTGTACAAATGCTCCTCGCCTTTTTCACGCTCCGCAGCAACCATTGTGATGGCTTCGGCCGGACAGGCAACGGCGCACAAACCACAGGCAGTGCAACGCTCTTTCCCTTGTTCATCGCGCTTCAATACATGCTGTCCGCGATATACCTCTGATCTTGGACGCTCCTCTTCAGGATATTGAGAGGTTGCGGGCTTCTTGAAAAAATGCTTGAGTGTGATCCACATACCACCCACAATGGCGGGCAGGTAGATTTGCTCAGCAAAGGTCATTTTTTTGTCCACGACTTGTCGTGAACGGTTCGTCAGCTTTTCCATACCACCGATTAACCTTGAAGGTGCTTGCCTTTTACTTTGTATTTCTTGCGCAAAATTCCTGGCTTTTTCATTTTGCGGATAGAATTCATATTGATATCCGAAACGATGGTTTCACCGTCAGACATTTTCACTGTTAAGGTAGGATCTTCGATTTTACTGTACGATACCTCCCATTTGCCTGCACCAATTTTCTTGCAAGGAATGATCGCCATGGTGCTTTGAGAAATCACATACATTTCTTCAGCGCGCTTGGTTTTATCCAAGATGATGGCCTTTTTGGATTTGCCCGCAGGTCCACAAATGAAGTAAGAACCATTGCAGGTAAGAGGGAAAGAATATTTGATCTGTTCTTTTCCTTTGGCAACACCCAATTTCTTTGTTTTGTCAGGTTTGATGTTTGACTCGCCGTCTCTGGTATACACTTGCAACTTCGACTTTTTATAAATGGCCGCGTCCAAGGCAATTGTCATGGTTACAGGCACTGCAGCGCAAGTATCGCCAGGCATACGCACCTCATAAGCACCGGCCCAGTTCAAACCTTCGTTTTTGGCGGTGGTCAACGGCGTTCCGCTGCTAATCAATTCTTCAATGCTCGTATTCTTTTTGATTTTGATGCAGTTGGCAGCACCGCGTGGACACATTTTCTTGAAATCGCACACTTTCATTGTCATGCCAACACCATTCACATAAATGGTTGTATCCACCGTACAAGTGTCTTTGAAAACAGGCTTTGGCTTTGGTTTCTCAACGGGTTTTGGCTTTTCCAAAATGGTGATTTCCACTCGGCGATTCTTCGCTTTCTTTTCTTCCGATGTTTCTACCTTTTCTCTTGGTTTCGCTCTTCCGAAATATTGACGGTTCATCCAATCCGTTTCGATGTCGTTATCGATCAAAAACTGATACACATTATCAACCCTCGCTTGAGACAACTTCAAATTCAAATCATCGTTACCAGAAGAATCGGTGTGACCGGTCAAAATCAAACGATACTCATCTTTGGAATCCAAGGTATCCAACAATTGCTTCAATTTTAGCAATTCCGCGGGCTTAATCACCGATTTGTTGGTTTCAAAATAAATCTGAACCGCTGGTGAAATCTCTTTCTGCTCATTTCCTGCAGGTTTCTTGGGTTTTACAGGTTGTGTTTGTGCAAACGATTGCAATGTCAAAAGACCTAAAATTAACAAGGATGCTATTCTAAAATGCTTCATTTTGATTTTGGATGCGAAAATAAGTGATTTCATTGATGTTCATACACACAGAATCCACAATTGGCATCTGTTTTCGATTTGATGATATATATTTGAAAAAGATGAAACGATTTCTACGACTTTTCCTTTCGGCAATCTTACTCACAACCCTAGCCACACAACTCCACGCTCAGGTTGCAAAAACCCAAGTGGTACAAGTATCTGCCATTGCAAATTCAGATGGATCCATTACCCTCAAATGGCCAAATGAAAGCTACACGGGGAATTATGTCATTCATCACAGAGATTTCATTCACAACAACAACCAATGGACGGGCCCCATCGCCACAGTGGCGGGTTCAATCACCAGTTACACAGACAATACCATGAGCAAGGGCATTGCCCGCGAGTACAGAGTCATGAAAGTAAAATCCGGCACCACAGAGGCATTTGGCTACATATACGCTGGCAATCAATTCAAAACCAACCCCACAAAAGGTGGCATCATTTTACTCATCGATAGCAGCTACAGCCAAGCACTAAATACAGAATTGAACACATTATCCAATGATTTGCTGTCTGATGGTTGGTTCCCCACCCGCATTTACGCCGGCAGAAACGAAAAAGTGGATGTCGTTAAGTCCAGAATCGATGCCCACATCAAACAATCCAAAGTAAAGCCCAAATCATTGTACATCATTGGGCATGTACCAGTACCCTATTCAGGAAATTTTAGCACCAACGGCGATCGCCCACCGCCAGACGGACACGTGGAAGGTGTTGGAAACCATACCGGCGCTTGGCCCGCTGATTTGTATTATGGCACCATCGATTGCTATTGGGGCGATGACATTGTAACATGCACAACCGGTTCTGAAGCCCGTCATAAAAACGTGCCAGGCGATGGCAAATTCGACCAATCTGCGCCCGAATGTCCGGTGGTATTGGAAATTGGCCGAATCGACATGTACAACATGGATGCGTTCAGCAAAAACGATACGCAATTGGTGAGGGAATACTTCAACCGGGTTCATGACTACAAAATGGGGAAAACCAATTTCCGCAGGCGTGGGTTGATCGACAACAATTTCGGCGGTCTCAATTTGGCTTCTACCGGCTACCACAACATCCCCTGTTTTGTGGGTTTAGACAGTTTTTCTGATGCGGTAGATTACTTCACCGAACAAACTGCAGGCTCCTATTTGTGGAGTTATGGCTGTGGCGCAGGCAGTTACGGCAGTTGCAGTG
Organism: Bacteroidota bacterium; assembly: GCA_027488495.1. GTDB lineage: Bacteria > Bacteroidota > Bacteroidia > NS11-12g > UBA955 > UBA955. The sequence continues at coordinate 8,930 of JAIYBO010000049.1, forward strand.
GCATAGGAACCACCAATGATTTCGCAGCCAACAAAGGCAAATTTAGCAACGCTTTCACCATGCTTGCCGGCAGTTACTTTGGCGATTGGGACAGCAAGAACAACATATTGCGTGGCGCTTTGGCCGGAGGTTCTTTGGCCAGCTGCTGGGGAGGCATACCAAAGTGGTATTTGCACCACATGGGGCTGGGCATCAATATCGGACATGGTGCTAGAATCACTCAAAACAACGTGAACGATTACTTCAACGGGTCGTTCAACTTTTCATGGAACGGAGTATTTATTGCCTTGATGGGCGATCCCACCTTAAATATGCATTATTGCAAACCTGCAACGCAATTAACTGCCAGTGAAATCAATGGTGCCACCTTGCTCAAATGGAACAAACCTTCGGGCGCAGTGGATGGATACGTTGTGTATCGCATCGATCAAGAAACCCAAGAATACAAAGAAATTGGGAGTTATTGCAAATTAATCAACTCAACAACCACCGATACATTCTTTTGGGATTATTGCCAACCTTCGCCATTGAATCCCAACCCCGGCAATTACAAATACGCCGTGCGAGCTTTTCGATGGGAAACTAC
>JAIYBO010000119.1 GCA_027488495.1 Bacteroidota bacterium
GTGTACTACAACATTGAGCGATCAAGCCATCGTTGGAATTTCGACAATAAACTGTATCAGTACGCCATCGACGGTAAATACAAACCCTCATCGCGCAGCAATTTGAATGTAGAATTGATTTCTACGGTTTACCCTTACAGCGGTTGGTCTTGCTCAGATACGGTGAGTAAAATAATCTACTTCAAGCCCGGCACACCCAGTTTATACAAGCCCGCGCAAGGATGTAGTGGTGATACGGTGACCATTGCCGTAGCATCGGATGCCCAAACTACGGTGCAGTGGTTCAAGAAGACCACCGACCCCAAACCCTTCTTTGAGGGCAACAAATACACGGTTAACAATGTACAAAATACCGATACCTTTTACGTGAAAGCGGTCAACAACAGTTGTGAGTCGAACTGGCTCATGATCCCTTTCGAAGTGAATAAATATCCCACCAAACTCACCGTGAAAAACGACTCCATTTGTGCGGGTGCAACAGCGAATTTGCAAGCGTTTACGGATTACGGACAGCTATACTGGTACGACCAAGCCACTGGTGGATCGCTGATGTATACGGGACAGGTTTTGCAAACGGGTAAGTTGAGCCGTGACACCCAATTCTATGTGGTGGCCAACAACAAGGGCTGTTTGTATACAGGTGGTTCGAAACTGGTAAAGGCTTTTGTGGGTAGCAGTTTTGCGCCTACATCGCCCACTGTGCCTGCGGATACTTTTGTGTGTGCAAGGGGCGTGAATTCTGTGACGTTAACGGCGAGCAGCAATAGTGGCAGTGATACTTTGCGATGGTTTTTGGATGCAACCGGTGGAACACCCGTGGCATTGGGCAGTTCCTATACCTTCAAGGGTGGAAAACGCGGTGAGGCTTTCGCTTATGTGGAGTCATGGAATGGCATATGCGGAAGCGGTCGTGCGGCCATCAAAATCATGGTAAAAGATTACCCCAATGTGTTTGGGGCAACGGGCGATGAAACCTGCTCCAATGATTCGGCGCGGTTGTTTGGATCTACGCCTTGGGGACAGTTGAATTGGTATTTGAAGAAATCAGATCCGCAGCCGTTTTATGTGGGTAAGAACCCAGCTGTTTATGGATTGAGTGGTAAGAATCAGGTGTATTTCAAGTCATCAGAGGGAGGGTGTTTTGCGCCCAATTTTGATAGTGTAGAAGTAATTGTGAATGATATTCCCAAGCCCACTTTGGTTCAGGCTCTGAGTGTTTGTGCGAAATCTTTGGGTAAAATGACGGTCAACATTCCATTCGGAAAAGTGAATTGGTACGAAGATTCTACATCCACAGACTTGTTATTCACGGGCAGTAATTACGATTTGGGATTGATGTTGAGTAGTAGAACGGCTTGGTACGAAACAGAAAACAAGGGTTGCAAGAGCGAGAGATCACCGGTAACCTTGGTGGTGAAAGCCAGACCTGCAGCAGGATTTACTTGGAATTTGATGTGGCAGCACAAACTCAACTGCGTTCCAATTAATACGGCCGGATTGAGTTTTGAGTGGTTTTGGGGCGATGGAACCAAAAAAGTGGGATTGCCCGGTGTGCACCAATATGCTGGACCCGGAAATTACACCGTTCGCTTGATCGTAACCAGCAATGCCAATGGATGCAAAGACACCGCCGATATTCCCGTACTTGTGGATCATACCAATGTGAAAAACATCGTCAAGCAACAGTTCGTGGCCTACCCAAATCCTGTGGGAGCTGGAGAGATGCTTACCTTGCACGGGTTGATCTCGGGAGAGTTGGTTTGGTTGGATGCCACGGGTAGGGAGATTGCCTCATCCAAGGTGATTGACGGTGCCACAACAGTCCCAGCGGGTATCGCTCGCGGGTTCTACTTCCTTCAAGTGAAGGCGGCTGAACAGTTCGAGACCAGAACCCTTTGGGTATACTAAATTTTAGGGCGATTCGGCAGAACCGGCGCATTATCTTTGTGAGATGAAAATCGCAGGGCTTACTGATCAAGAATTGTTGCAGTTAAAAGTTGCTTTGGGCACCGTGAAGGGATTGGAGAAGGCCGTGGTTTTTGGCTCGCGTGCTACGGGTAAACACAAATCCAATTCAGATCTAGATATTGCGCTGTATGGCGATGGCGTAGGTTTCGGGGCGATTTTCGACCTGGAAGATGCCCTTGAGGCACAGGGATTTCCTCACGAATTGGATATCTTATTGGTTTCGATCATCCAAGACGATCGCTTGAAAGCGGCCATAGATCGCACGGCCGTTGTGGTTTTCGAATAGATGTTATTTCTGGTTATAGGGATCGAGAGCGTCTCTCAGTCCCATCGACATTAAATTGAATGCCATTACCAAAATCATGATGGCGATGCCCGGAATCAGGGCCAAGTAACTGTTATCGAGCACCAAATAGCCCAAATTTTCTTTCACCATCATACCCCAAGACGGTGTGGGTGGCGTTACACCCAATCCCAAGAATCCCAGTCCAGCTTCGAGCAAAATGGCACTGGCAAAGTTTGTGGTGGCCAGAACCGTTAAGGATCCTTTCAAGTTTGGCAGGATGTGTTTGAACATGATTCGGCTGTTTGAGAACCCCGTGATTTTCGCGGCCAAAATAAACTCACGCTGTTTCAATTGTAGGGTTTGTCCGCGAACCACGCGTGCCACTTCTACCCAGGTGCTTAGCGCGGTGGCCAAAAGCACTTGGTAATACCCCTTACCCAACAACATCGATAATCCGAGGGCAATGAGTAGTGTGGGTACCGACCAAAAAACTGTGATCAACCAAGAGAAAAACGCATCGATCCGTCCCCCAAAATAGCCGGCACACAAACCAATGAGTGAACCTATCACGAGAGAGGCAATCATCGCCAAGAAACCAATGGATAAACTGATTCGGGCACCAATGATCATGCGAGAGAGAATGTCGCGCCCAAACCGGTCCGATCCCAACCAAAAGGTTCTGTGATGAAAAACAGCATCCACCATTTTCATAGAATCACCGGCATTCATTCCTGCACCAGGATTGGCGGTGGGATTGTCTTTGATGGGGATGATCTTTGGCGTATTGGGATTGCCAAGTGCCCAGCGCAGATAGACAGGGGTTTCGGAGGAATTTTGAGAGGCGGAGGAATCCGGATCTACCTTAGAATGGGATTCGTTTGAATAATACACCGTGGTTCCGGGCGACAGATTCGACCATTCCGGTACAATTTGGTTGGCATTGGGGGTGGGATCCGCCGTGATGGCATAGCCCAAGGTTCCGATGATCACGAGCAACGCGCAAAGCCCTGCCCCAGAGAGGAACAATTTACTCCGTTTCAGTTGTTGCCACATCGCTTTCGGGGGTTCTGTGATACAAATCCAAGGCGGCAATCACCGCTGTGAAAGCCCATAGGGGAACGGCAATTTTATCGTACTGCGAATAGTTGTTCAAAAACGCATGCACGTAATAGGTGATGAGTCCCAACAA
>JAIYBO010000024.1 GCA_027488495.1 Bacteroidota bacterium
AGAAGCCGTTTTATCGCCAGTTACAAGTCTGTCTCTAATGATTGAATCGTGTATCATTCGAATATTTTTTGGGTGAATTAAATTGAATCGTTGTTACGAATTTTGGTCATGTACTTCACAGATGATTGTACGTTAATTTCCTCAAGCACTGTAAATCCGCGCTCATTCTTGTAAAGCTTGCTCACTTCACTTTCTGGGTTGTGAAGATCACCGAATACGATGGCATTGCTAGGACAAGCTCTTTGACAAGCAGTCAATACTTGAACCTCATTTGGAGATTTACCGTCGCGCTTGGCTTTCAACTTGCCTTCCTGAATTCTTTGAACGCAGAATGAACATTTCTCCATTACACCACGAGTACGAACTGTAACATCAGGATTAATAACCATCTTACCCAATGGGTTATTGAAATGGAAATCGAATTTATCGTTGTCGTTGAAACGGAACCAGTTGAAACGACGCACCTTGTAAGGACAGTTATTTCCGCAATACTTAGTACCGATACAACGGTTGTATGTCATTTGGTTCAAACCTTCCGTGCTGTGAGTGGTAGCCAATACCGGACAAACCGTTTCACATGGTGCATTTGAACAATGCTGACACATCATTGGCTGATGCAACACATTTACGTTCTGCCAATGATCATAGTTGCCTTTTTCATCCTCAGCGGCAATTTCTTTATCCTTTGTAAGTACACCTTCAGAAGAATTGAAGGAGTAGTAGCGATCGATACGAATCCAGTGCATTTCACGACGCAAACGAATCTCATCTCTACCCACTACTGGTACGTTGTTTTCAATTGAACAACTCACCAAGCAACTACCGCAACCTGTACATGAATTCAGGTCAATGGCCATTGCCCACAAATGGTTTGGCGCACCATCTTTACGATATTCGGGTTTTTCCCAAATGGTATAGATGTGTGTTGCAGGCATATCATTTCCGGCTTTCGGATTTTTCTGCCATTTCGCATAGGTTGATTCTCTTACGATATCGCGACCTTCAATGCTGTGGTGCGTTTGGGTTTGAGCCAATGCGTATGTATCATCACCTTTAGAAATTTCTACATTTTTGATGACGAAGTTTCTGTTGCCAGTATTGTTTACAAAGGCATATCCATTCACACCAATGGTGTCAAAACCTTTTTCAACGCTTCCTGCAACTTTACCGGCATGGGTTCTTCCATATCCCAAAGCCATAGCCACTGTTTCATTGGCTTGACCTGGTTGTACCATGGCTGGAACGTTGTTGTAGGTGACGTCACCCACTTTCACATTCACGGTATCACCTTCTGAGATTTCCAATTTAACAGCCAATGCTTTTGGCAAGGCTACATAATTGTCCCAACAAACCTTACTCACTGGATCAGGCATTTCTTGCAACCAAGGATTGTTTGCATATGCACCATCTCTCACACCCACTGCTTGATACAATACCAAATCCAAACCAGCTGATTTCGCGTTGGCAGAAACGAATGACGCCAAACTATCTACTGAACCAGCGTAAGAAACGGCACCTTCTGAAGCAGCTTCCGTGTAAATTCCTTTTTCCAATACTGCATTGAATGCATCATCGGTGCCCAACAAAGCGGACCAATTGGCGCGCATGAAGTTGTAGTAAGGAGAAGCCTGCAATTTTTGAGAGAAAATTCCTTTAGAAGCAAACGGATCCTTTGCAGGAGCCACCACTGCATTCGCCCAAGTCAATAAGCTTATCTGCGCTTGACGTGTATTGAATACATTAGAAATGGTAGGTTGAGTGAACTGATAAACGCCTTTTCTTGGCTCAGCATCGTTCCAACTTTCCAAATAGTGGTTATCTGGACAAACATACTGACAAGCAGCAGCGGTTTCATCCTTGCTTGAAGCGAAAGAAATAGACAATTTGGCTTTCTTCAAAGCTTCTGACCATTCTTTGCTATTGTGATTGTAAACTGGGTTTGCGTTGTAGAAAATTACACCCGCAATGGATCCTGATTTCAAACCGGCCAATACTTCAGCCATTTTTTTGTCAGACCCTTTGTATTGATTGCTATGATTTACCATATCGATGGTAGAACCATAGTTCCCCAACAACATGTTAATACCATTGACAATTTTTTGTACTTCAACTTCATTGCTTGCAGAAATTACCAAAGAAGATCCTTTTGCTTTCACCAATGCATCGGCAGTTTTCTTGATAGAATTTCCTGCCAATTCACCTTGTTGTGGAACTGGAATCTGTTTGGCGCCAGTAGCAATGGCGATGTAATTATAAAGGGTTGCAACGTAGAGTGCCTCTTGAGAAGCACGCATTGGGAATCTAAAATCCGCGTTGGTACCAGTCATGCTCATCGCACTTTCAAATTGAATGTGCTTTGACATGCCACCCTCTACAGAAGGTTGACGGTGCTTGGTGTAACCTTTAGAAAATTCTACTGGAGAAATCCAAGTACCCAAGAAATCTGCACCAAAACTCACAATGACTTTGGCAGTATCAAACTTATAAGTTGGCAAAGCGCGCTTTCCAAAATCAGTTTCGTTGGCATCTAGGATACCGCTGTATGAAACCGCATCATAAGTAACGTGGTCAACTGAAGGATAAGAAGTTTTAAATGCTTCAATCGCCTTCAAAGAGCTTGGACCGTGAATGGTGCTGGTGATCAAAGCAATCTTCGCAGATCCCAAACCTTTCAATTTACCAGCAATTTCTGTATCCAAAGCGGTCCAATCGGTTTGTTCTGCTCCATTTGCCAATGGATTCGCCAAACGCTCATTGTCGTACAAAGACAAAATTGATGCTTGTCCTACAGCACATGTTCCACCCATTGAAATGGGAGAATCGTATGAACCATCTACTTTAATCGGACGGCCTTCGCGCACTTTCACCTCAATACCACAGGCAGTTGAGCAAGCGCCACAAGTTGAACGATAGTAGTTTGCAACTCCAGGAGTCACGTCTTCAGGCTTCACCAAATATGGTACTGCATGACGAATGGGGGTTTTGGTACAAGCAGCCAAAGCAACTGCTGTTACACTGAATCCGAAGTATTTCAAGAAATCTCTACGATTTGCCTGAAGTTCTACTCCATCTTCGTTAAATACTTCATCCAAAGGGAGATCATCGTGAAACTCGTTCTTCTGAGCCGCAAGGAACTGAGGATCCTTGTTTAACTCTTCTTCGCCCTTCCAATATTTGATATGATTTGACATAATGATGCTTCTTAATTAGGTTGGATTAATAGTGACACTTAGAACATTCCAAACCGCCATTCATGGCAGGTGTTAACTTAACTTTACCGTCTGCTGCAAAATATTTGCTTTTGCTGTTGTTGCTGGCGATATCTTTTTTGGCTTTATCATGCAAAGCCTTGTAATAGTTGTTATTGGCAACATCTACTTGCGCGTTTCTGTGACAATCGATACACCACCCCATTTGAAGGGTATTTTTTTGTTGAACCACTTCCATCTTTTCGATGGCACCGTGACAGGTTTGACAAGTTTGTTTACCTACTTTCACGTGTTGAGCGTGGTTAAAGTATGCATGATCTGGAAGGTTGTGAATTCTAACCCAACGGATTGGGCGTGGGTTATTACCGTATTCTTCACCTGGCTTAGCTTCTGGGTTGTAATCCAAAGCGGCATAGATTTTCTTGATCTCAGGAGAAATTTCGCCATTGTACTTATCAGTCAACTGAACACCTTTGTGACAGTTCATACAAGTATTCAATGCAGGAATTGAGGCTTGCTTGCTCTCCTCAACTGTTGAGTGGCAATATTTACAATCCAATTTCAAATCACCCGCGTGCAATTTGTGCGAAAACGCGATGGGTTGTTTTGGTGCATATCCCTTTTGAACACCCACTTCGGTAATTGAATAACCAAAACCGTAGTAAGCGCCAAGTCCACCCAATATTACTGTAGTGAATACAGATAGAACTACAGGGTTCTTTTTGCCCCATTTGCCTGGAAGTATTTTCTCGAAGAAACCTTTCTTGGGCGCATGCATTTCTTCAAAATCTTCTGGATTTTTTTCAGCAGCTACTCTCTTCAAAGTATTCTTCACACGAGCCAAAACCAAAAGAACAGAACTGAAAATCGCAACCAAGATCAACAATATGTATAACGCAGTATTGTCGTCTTTAGGGGCGCTGGCATCAGTTGCTACCACTGCAGCTTTCTTTGCTTCCGGAGCAGTTTTGATATATTCAACGATATCCAACACATTCGCTGGCGTTAAATTTTCAAAAATGTTCATCGCCGCTCCACCATATTCGGTGTAAAGCGCAATCGCATCTGGGTCTTTGGTTTCCTTACGGAACTTTTCGTTGTTTCTAACCCACTGCACCAACCATTCTTCCGACCTACGAGTGTGAACACCCCTAAGGGCTGGTCCAACCACTTTCTTGTCTAAAGCGTGACAGCTACCACAGTTGTTGGCTTCGTAAAGCTTTTTACCATTTTCGGCATTGGGCTTGTCTTGTGCGTAAGAGGATACTGAAACTGCCATTAAGGCCGACAGCATCCAAACTTTCATATTTCTAGCAATCATGTTTGGGAACATTGTCTTTTTTCGCGATGCAAATATAGATTATGGCCACTCCGTTCGAAAACAAATTGTTAACAGAGTTTCCAATTTAAAATCAATCTAAACAATTTCTCCATAACCTTGAAAGACTTGCAATTACAAATGATAAATAAAATACTTTCGATTGATTTCCACAGTGAAATGGGTCGATTGTACACCATTGCAAACACCAAACAAGGTAAAAATTCTGTCAATAATCGAAATCTGTGATTCAACGCACAATCGCATTAAGATTTCAACCAATCCAAATAGTTAATATAACTCGCCAAAGCCAGCTGAGAATAATTTTGAGAGGAGTTTCCAAAAGCACCGGCTTGAGTTTTCCATAGTTTGATGATTAACTCCTCCCCGGAGCTTACAGGGCCAACAGCAGCAACTGCCTTACGCACATTTCCTGCCCCAGCGTTGTACACATGCATCACCAACAACTGAAACCACAACGCCTCTGTGTCCGCGATCAAACCTGCACCATTTGCCATGCGTGTTGCATTGGGAATGCAATAATCACTCATCAATTTGGCTGCAGCCATACTGCTCAATTTGAAATCATGTCGATCATCCCTCGCACCACTCACCACCAAACCATATTTTTTCGCCACGAAAGGCATCAATTGATAATGGCCAACCGCACCACTAATCGATCT
>JAIYBO010000218.1 GCA_027488495.1 Bacteroidota bacterium
CCTGTTACGGCCTCCCCAGTGGCTTGCTGCCACCAACTTTTGGTGCTCGCATCTTCCAGCATCGCATTGAAATGGTCCATGCCCACCAACCGGAATTGAGCTTTTGTGCCATTCACGGTAGGACTGTAAACGCGACCGGTTCTACACACCGTGCAATAGGTGACGAGGATGTCTTTCCCGTCGATATCGTCGTAAACAAAGTGATGATAGCCCAGAAATTGTATCGGATAGGCCCTGGCTTTATCGCCCTGAACCACGCCAATCACCAATCGGTTTTTATCTACTTTGTTCGCCTTAATATCGAGCATTGTAATGGTTTTGGGCTGTTTGAACATGCCATCGGCCGCCATCACAAAATTGATCACATAAAGAATCGCGGCAAGCAAAGTCAGTACTCCGGCAACGATGAGTTTGTTTTTCCATTCCGAGCGAAGCAATCCGAGTGCTAAGGCGAAGGCAAAAGTCACCCTGAAAAGCCATCGAAAACTGTATAAAAAGTAGGCGAGGGGCAGTGAATTGAATTGCTGACTGCCGGGCATGGGCATGATGAAATAGACATTGCTGATTTCGAACAGAAGCAGTCCAATTAAACCGAGGTAAAACAGTTTTTTCATGGGATTGGGGGCTAAATAGTGGTTAAAGATCTCATCGAAGTAGCATCAAAGGTCCGTTTTGCTCTTTTTGCGGCTGCTGGAAGAAATTGTATTTCGAGAGATATATGTACACGCCGTTGGGGCAGTCAAGACCTAGATACGTGCCATCCCATTGGTCTTTTTGATTGTTCGTTTTGTAAATCAATTCCCCCCATTTGTTGAAGATCAAAAACTCAAAATGCTCAACCGGACAATTTGCGGTACTTGAAAATTTGTCGTTCTTGCCATCGCCATTTGGGGTAAATGCATTTGGGAAATAGAGAACGCAATAATTATTGCTGGTATCAACGGCGTTCCGTGCGATGTCCAAAACTTTGGGAGGCAGCCCGAGAATGCCTTTCGTTGGGAAAAGTCCTACGTTGGGAAGAAGAATGGCTTTGTCTACAAAACCGCAGGAAATCCCCACATTGTTGGGTTGGGCGATCGCAGATAACCACGATTCACTGTTGATAGAAATGTAAATTTTATTGTCGGGAGCCAATTGCAATGCACCCATACATTGATTGTTGATTGAGCTTGAAATGCCAACCAATTGGGGCGATGGATTTGCAGTTGAAAGATCCAATTGATACACGGCGCCATTGAATCCTGCATTGTAATACATTGAATAATACAGTTTTGAATTGTCTGGTGAGAACTCAAGACCATAGGGGTTATCTAGGGTAGAAATTGATATCGCATTGGATAACGAACCAGAGGCGTTGTCGAAATCAAACCACTCAACGAGGTTGGCGGCATACATCGCTACGGCCAATCGCTTTCCGTCTGGACTAAATTTCATGTAACCCATTGTCCCGTCACCATTTGTTAGCGGGGCAGTAGAATGAACCGATCCGATGTTGGTAATCACGGGTTGGGCATTGAATCCTGATGCGGTGATGGAATAGGCCTTAAAACAATTGTTGTTTCTTTCGTGGGTGAGTATCCAATAGCCGGTTCCATTGGCATTGGTAGTTGCTGCGATCCTTTCCGTTGTGTTGGTTTGAACGAGTATGTTTTTTTGCGATGAAATCACATCGCCGAGACCGTTATTTAAGCTCAGGTCAATCAGCGAATACCGGATTCCATTTGCCCCGCCATTGATGGTTTCGTCTAACGTAAATAGGTAATACAATTTGGACTTACCGGGGTATGGTGTGATGAATACGCCTTGGGTGGAAGAGGTAGTCGGGCCGCCAAGCAATCCGTTTCCATTGGGCATCACGTTGTTGTTCGCGTCCCACACTTGGAGTCCATTGGAATAGAAAAGTAAATTCCCAGAAACGGGGTCTGAGACACTCGCGCAGCCTTCAATGGATGTCATTTGACTGCTTGTAAATGCTTGGGGATTTCCGTTTGGAAATGTCAATCCAGCTTTGTCGCCAAAACACCAATTGTTATTTTGATTTTGGGCAATAGTAGGTTGCCAAATAACGAATAAAAGTATGATGAACAGGTGATGAATCTTCATTCGGGTATACTTTATTCTTTTTTGACGCTGCTGAAGCACACGTATTTCAGTGTGAGCGTGCCACCCAAGCCATTGGGCATGGTTTGATAAATCAGGGTATTGAATTTTTGTCCGTTTAGTTTGCCGGATTCCTTGGATACTTTGAATTCGCCGCCATTGTATTTGTAAACTGCACCTTCGCGAGAGATTACCTTCAAAACGATGGGTTTATCGGATGAGCCATCAAGGCTTACGGAAACTGAAGAATCTGTAAGGGTGAGAACACCGGGTTTATCGCTCATCACCGTGCCGCCGTTGGCCAATGCGAAAAACGGGAAAGACTGCGCGCAAAGGGCGTTTGATGCAAAAACCAGGATGATGGTAAGGATTGATCTCATCCTACGAATTTATCACATATTGGGTGGATTTGTTTGGGGGGTGGGGGTTGGTGTATGTTACGATGGGAAAAAGATTCGCTGTGTTTGGAAGTCGAAACATTTACAAATCATCAATGGCCTTGGCTTTCATGATCTCACCGTTGATTTTATCGAAGTATCCGAGGA
>JAIYBO010000229.1 GCA_027488495.1 Bacteroidota bacterium
ATTGTTTCGCGCTTATTTCACAGACGGTAAAAACCTGAACGACATCGAAACATTGGTGGACTTGGGAAAGGAAATTGGCTTGACAGAGGGAGATGTGAATGAGGCGTTAACGAACCCATTATACATGGAAAAAGCGGAAAACGATTCAAAAGAAGGGGCGATGTTGGGGCTAACGGGAGTTCCGTTCTTTGTTGTGGATAGGAAATACGCCATTGTGGGCGCACAGTCGCCTGCGGTGATGTTGCAGACGTTGGAAAAGGCTTTTGAAGGATAGCCTACTTTGCCAGAAACTGCGGAGACGTTTGCTGACGGATCTTTGTTTTTGAAAAAAAAAGCCCCACATTTCTGTGAGGCTTTTGGCTCCCTGAGCTGGACTCGAACCAGCGACCTATTGATTAACAGTCAATTGCTCTAACCAGCTGAGCTATCAAGGAGTTTATCATTGTAACAAGGTTGTCATTTTCATGCATCGCCCTGTCTCAATCGGAATGCAAAAATAGTATGAAACCACTTTCAATTCAATACCTTTGTGGAAATTTTTTAAAATATTTTTATGAGCCTCCTCGTTATCGGATCAGTTGCGTTTGACGCCATCGACACACCCTTTGGAAGTACCGGAAAAATTGTAGGGGGCGCTGCCTCTTATATCTCTTTGGCAACCACGTTGTTACATAAACCAGTTGGACTCGTTGCAGTAGTTGGGGAAGACTTCGATTTTGACTTTGTGGATACCCTTAAACAGCGCGGGACCGATACCACAGGTCTTCAAGTAAAAGCTGGTGAAAAGTCGTTTTTCTGGCATGGGAAGTATCATATGGACATGAATTCGCGTGATACATTGGTTACAGAACTCAATGTTTTGGGTGATTTTGATCCCATTATTCCAGAAGCTTGGCAACAACCCGATTACGTTATGTTGGGGAACTTAAGTCCCCAAGTTCAACTTACCACCCTCAATCGCCTCACCCGCAAACCCAAATTGGTGGTGATGGATACCATGAACTTTTGGATGGATATCGCCCTAGACGATCTCAAAGCCGTTTTGAAGCACGTAGATGTACTTACCATCAACGACGAAGAAGCCAGGCAGTTGAGCGGAGAATACAGTTTGGTGAAAGCCGCCCGTGTGATTCGCGCAATGGGTCCACATACACTCATTTTCAAAAAAGGTGAACATGGTGCGTTGTTGTTTGGTTCGGAAGGACAAACATTCTTCTGTCCAGCATTGCCATTGGAGGATGTATTTGATCCAACCGGAGCCGGTGATACTTTCGCTGGTGGATTTATTGGATACCTCGCAAGCACAGGTAGAACCGATTTCGAGGCCATGAAAACAGGCATCGTCTACGGCAGTGCGCTGGCTAGTTATTGCGTTGAGCAATTCGGTACCACCAAATTGGCTTCGATCACCTCGGAAGATGTAGATGCAAGATTGGCGCAGTTCCGCCTGTTGATGACGGAAAAAGCGTAAAGAACGCCGGAGTCCCTCGTTTATTTGATCAATTCAAACACGTAGCTACCCTTGGCTGCGACTTTGAGCGATGTGCCAATGGGTGTGATTTCGCCCGTGTGGATGTTTCTCATTTTGCTGTAGCCTTGGGTCATTTCTGCGAACCTTGACAGAGCGATGTCTTGGGGTTGGTCGTTCTGACTCAATACCACCATCACTTTTTGGTTGTCTGTATACCTGAAGTATGCGTAAATGCCATTGATGCCGGTGTATTGTGTAGTTTTTCCTGTGCCCAACGCTGGCATGCTCGTGCGGGCTTTGTTCAATGCTTGCATCCATTTCCAGGCTTCATTTTCTTTCGATGTACGTCCTTTTGGTGTGAATTTATTCACAGGGTCTCCGCTCCATCCACCTGGGAAATCGAATCGAACATATGCGTCTGACTTGTCGGTTTTTCCGGTCATCAATATTTCCGTACCATAGTAGATGCAAGGCAATCCGCGCGTTGTTAAAAGCAAGGTTACGCCACGCTTCCACGCATCGATGTCTTCGTTCGCCATCGAATAGAAGCGAGAAATGTCATGATTGTCTAGGAATGTGCAATTCTTCGAAGGGTCTTGATACAAAAAGTCTTCACTTTGGGTGATGTATACGCGATTGAGTCCTTCGGTCCATCCGAAAGGTTTTGAGCAGGCTTCTTGGAAGGCCCAGCACATCGAAAAGTCGGTTACGCCTGGCAAACGGTTGGCCTCAAATCCTTTGATGTTGTTCTTTACGAAAGTGGCTTGGGTGGTGGTGTGCTGTACCCATGCTTCGCCGTAAATGGTCAGCTGAGGGTATTCGCCAAGCAGCAATTCCATGAGGTGGTTCATGTAGGCCTGGTCGGGGTAAGGGTAGGTGTCGATGCGATATCCAGAGAGGTTGGCGTATTCGATCCACCACAAATACAATTGATCAAGGTACGAGGCGATGTGTGGGTTTTTCTGGTTGTAATCGGGCATGGTGGCCACAAACCAACCATCGGTGTTTAGGGTTTTTTCTGATGTTGCCGCATAGGGGTCGGCGGTGGTGGGTGCGCGGAAATTGGTTTGCACAAAGGTGTCTTTGTAGTTGAACCAGCCGGTATCGTAGTATTGGTTCATCCAGTGTTTGTCGCCCACGTGATTTGGGATGATGTCCATGATCATTTTCATGTTGCGCTTGCGCATTTCTGTGACCAAGTCTACATATTCTTTGTTGCTGCCAAACCGCGGATCGATTTCGTAGTTATCGGTAATCGCATAGCCATGGAAACTTTCTTCGGGTTGGTCGTTGGTTTGCACAGGGTTTAGCCACAATGCGCTGATTCCCAAGTCTTTTAAATAGTCGAGTTTGCTTTTGACGCCGGCCAAATCGCCGCCATGCCTGGATTTCAATCCGCCGCGATCCACTTTAACCCTGTATTGCATGTCTGCATTGTCGTTGTCTGACTCGCCATTGGAAAATCGATCAGGGAAAATGAGGTAGGTGACATCGTTGGGTGTGAGTCCGGGTGCTTGCAGGTCTTTGCTTCGCTTGTTTTTAAGTTCGTATTTGAGTGTGAAGGGCGATTGGGCCTTGCTGCGTTTTTCTTTTGGGGTGATGCTGAATTCCAATTGGCCGGGCAAGGTTTTGGGGCTGATGTTTAGCTTGAGGTAGCAAACATGTCGGTTCGCACTTTGCAAAATTGTATCGAGCGATACGCCATCGTAAGGGTTTAAAACGATGTTGTAGAGATTGATGTTTTCGGCGTGAAGGATGATCTCGAGTTGGGGGTTTTGGAAGCCAATGAACCACGATGGGGGTGCTACATGATATACATTTTTCTTGGGAGGTAGTATGCTGGCTGATAGAGAATTGGCGGTGATTGCCAATGGTAATAATGCGCTTAGAATGTATTTTTTCATGTTGGGATTATCCATCTACAAAGAAAGTGCAATTTTTTTGGAAAAAGGTTATTGTCAGTTTGACACTTTTTTAATTATCTTTACCGCAGAAATATTAAATTAATATAAACATGAAAAAAATTTACTCTCTCATTGCCTTGGCTGCGCTTTCTACCGCGGCTTTTGCGCAAACTGTAAAGGTTACCTTTCGGGTAAACATGCAGAATGTAGCTGTAGGTCCTAAGGGCATTCGCATTGCCGGTGATTTGCAGTCTGACGCTGGTATTGGTAACAATTGGACGCCTGGTGTTTCTGGTAACGAGCTTACCGCTACGGGTTCTGGTTACGTGTATTCAATTCAATTGACATTGAAGGCGAGCACCAATTACGAGTACAAGTACATCAATGGAAATGCTTGGGGAATGCCTGACGAGTCATTCAACCGCAAGTTAACCACCGGAACATCTGATCAAGTGTTGGATGTTTATTGCTTCAATGATGCCTCTGCTGATTGTTCAGCACCTCCAAGTGGTACGCAACGCGTTGTTTTTCAAGTTAACATGAAGAACGAAGATGTGAACACAGACGGTGTTCGCGTGGCTGGTAACTACCAAACCAAGGCGGGTATGACTTCAGATTGGACACCTAGCGATGATTTGGCGAAGTGTAAAGCTGTGGGTGATATGCACTATTTGGTGGCATTTTTGCCTGATGGTGATTACAAATTCAAGTTTGTAAACGGTAAGAGCGGTTGGGAATCTGTAAACGATCGTGATTTGAAAGTTTCTGGTGCAGGTGTGATCACAAAGCACGTTTGCTTCAACCAACAAGATACTTGCGCTTTGATTCCTAAATACAAGCGTGATGTAACTTTCCACGTTGTAGATGGTAACTACCAAAACAGCTTCAAATTAACCAACGTTAAATTCAAGGGTAACTTGTCTGGTTGGTCTGATTTCGTAGCGAATGACAGCGGATTGCGTGGCGACAAAACCGCCAACGACGGTATCTGGTCTGCTACTTATCCTCAGGTTTTGACAGGTTCTTACGAGTGGGGTGCAACTGCGGGTCCTGCTGGAACTTGGATCATCAAAGGCCCTAACCGTACTTTCAAGTTGAACTACACAGATGGTTCTATCACTGGTGATACCGTTTACACCATTCCTAAGTTGGGTTCATTGTTGAACGTAACTTTCTCTGTAGACATGTCTGATACCATCGTTTCAGCTGACGGCGTTTGGTTGGCTGGTAACTTCCAACCTTATATGGACACTGCTCAAATTGAATGGAAGTTTAACAAAATCAAATTGAAAGATATGGGCAACGGTATCTATTCTACCACTATCAAAATTTGGGCTCAAAAATATCAGTTCCGTTTCGCCAATGGTTTGTCTGAAAACGACGACTTCAGCGAAAAGAACTTGAACATTGCTTGTGGTTCTTTGAACGGTTACAACAAAGTGGATCGTGTATTTGATATCGCTACAGCTACTGCTGATGTTGTGTTGCCTACTTACAAGTGGAATTCTTGCACAACTGTATCAAACAAGAACATCATTGAGAACGCTGAAGTGAGCATCGCTCCAAACCCAGCTGAAGGTCAGTTTGTAGTAACATTGGCTGGATCAAACATCAAGAACATTGTAGTTCGTAGCATCGACGGTCGTGTAGTGCGCAACTTGAGCACCAACAGCAGCGTTGAAACTGTAAATGTAAATGGTTTGATGGGTGTGTTCTTTGTGAATATCACTGACAACACTGGACGTACAACCACACAAAAAGTTGTATTGAAGTAATTCATTCATTGAATGATAAAAAAGGAGGGCGGCCCAATGGGTCGCCCTCCTTTTTTATGTGTGTTTTTTTAACTGCGGGATGTGAATGAGGCCTCGATGCTTGAGGTAGGTGTCGGTTTTCGCAGCCGTAGGTTTTATCGAACGTGAAAGCGGAACATTTCTTTGTTGGCGAGAATGCCACACAATTCATCGCCGGGTGCCACAGAGCCAACGCCAGCTGGGGTGCCGGTGAAGATGTAATCGCCAATGCGAAGGCTGAAGTATTGGGAAACATGGGCGATGATCTCATCCACATTGTGAATCATCATTTGGGTATTGCCTTGTTGCACTTCAACGCCGTTTTTCTGAAGGGAAAAGTTGCAGTTGTGGATGCCTTGGTTGTTTGAATTGTGTAATTCTTCCAAAGAGATAAACTGGCTAATCACTGCGGAATGGTCAAATCCCTTGGCTTTTTCCCAGGGCAGGCCTTTTGCCTTGAGTCTGTTTTGAACATCTCTTGCAGTAAAATCTATGCCCAATGCCACTTCGTCGTAATAATCCTTCGCAAAAGGCAAGGGGATATGTCGGCCCGGCTTTTTGATTTTCACCACCAATTCCACTTCGTGATGCACATCGGTAGAGAAATCCGGGATGAAGAAAGGGTTGTTATTTCGGAGCAGGGCTGTATCTGGTTTGATAAAGATGACCGGCTCTTCGGGGATTTCGTTGTTCAGCTCTTGGATGTGTTCGGTATAGTTTCTACCAATACAGATGATTTTCATAGGGCGATGGGCAACGAGGTTAACGGTTGTTTGTTAGTCTTTCACGAGGGTGCTTTCTCGCTCAGGGCCCAATGAAATCACACGGATTTTGGTGCCGAGGTAATTTTCTACGAAGTGCACATAGTTTCTGAATCTTTCATCCATCGCTTCGAAACCTTGCGTGTGTGAAAGGTCTTCGCCCCAACCAGGGAACCATTCTAGGATGGGCTCAATGCTGCTATTGCAAAGGTTGCTTGGCACTTGTTCGCTGCGTTCACCGTGAATGGAGTAGGCTGTACAAGCGGCAATCTGATCCATGCCGTTGAGGACGTCACTTTTCATCATGATGAGTTCGTCTACGCCATTGAGCATGCAGGTGTATTTCAGGGCTACCAGATCGATCCAGCCTGTTCTGCGTTTACGTCCGGTAGTTGCACCAAATTCATGTCCTTTGATTCTGAGGTATTCGCCAGTTTCATCGTTCAGTTCGGTTGGGAATGGGCCAGATCCTACGCGGGTGCTGTAGGCTTTGAAAATACCATATACTTTCCCAACGTGTTTTGGGGCAACGCCCAAGCCTGTGCAAACGCCACCTGCCAATGTGTTGGAGCTGGTTACGAATGGATATGTACCAAATTCAACATCGAGCAAACTGCCTTGAGCACCTTCGGCGAGGATTTTTTGTCCTTTGTTGATGCACTCATGGATGAAGTATTCGCTGTTGATGAGTTGGTGTCCTTTGAGGAATTCAATGGCGCTAAAGAATTTGGTTTCTTCATCGGCGAGGTTGAAGTCTGTGAATCCTAGGAATTGAATGATGTTGAGGTGCTCTTGAACGGCGGCGCGATATTTTTCTTGGAAATCACTTTCTAGAATGTCGCCCACACGCAAGCCAGAGCGGCCAATTTTGTCTTTGTAGGTTGGTCCGATGCCACGCAGGGTGCTACCAATTTTGGCGTCTCCTTTTGATGCTTCTGAGGCGGCATCGAGGATTCTGTGGGTTGGTAAAATGAGGTGTGCTTTCTGCGAAATGAGCAATCGGTCTTTGTAGTCTGGGCATTCGTTGACGATGCGTTCAATTTCTTCACGCAAGCGAACGGGGTCGATCACAACGCCATTGCCAATGAGGTTGATGGTTTCTTTGCGAAAAATGCCAGAAGGGATGGTGTTTAGTACGAATTTTTTTCCTTCGAAATCTAGGGAGTGACCGGCGTTTGGTCCTCCTTGAAATCGAGCCACCACATTGTATTTGGGTGTGAGATAATCCGCAATTTTACCTTTTCCTTCGTCGCCCCATTGGAGCCCTAATATTACATCAACCATTGAAATGAATTTGTATCGTTTTAGAAAGTTTATTTATTGGTGTCTTTGCCACATTGGATGCATTCTCCCAAGTCGTTGGTGGAAGGGTTGCCATACAAGTGGAGGGAGTGGCTACTGACTTCGAATTTCAGCAGTTGGCCCATGGTGCTAGTGATTTGTTGTACGCGCGGATCACAAAACTCAAATACTTTTTTGCAATGATTGCAAATCAGGTGGTCGTGTTGTTTGTATCCAAAAGCTTGTTCGTAATGTGATGTATTTTGCCCGAATTGGTGGCGTTTTACCAGGCCAGATTCTACCAATAAATCGAGGGTATTGTATACCGTTGCCCTGCTCACGTGGTAGTTTCTCGTTTTCATTTTGAGAAACAGTTCGTCTACATCAAAATGGGCTTTGGAGGAATAGATTTCATCCAAAATGGCATATCTCTCGGGGGTTTTTCGCTGTTGATTCTGTTCCAAATAGGTTGTAAAAAGCTCCCTAACCTGTTGTTTGGTTTTTTCAACTTGGGGGTCTTTTTTGATGGAAGCAGGCATGGCGATGAATCAGTTAGACGGGCTGTCTTTGTAGGCAGGGTTTGGGATTTGCATGCGCAACTTGCGGGCGTTTGGGAATTCTTTTTTCACATCGGCCAGTGCGGCATCTGCTTCTGCGGCAGTGGCAAAAGTGCCTACGTATACCTTGAAATTGGGCTCGTCGTAAATCAATATCGCCCCGTGTGTTTCAGAGAATTTCTCTTCGGCTTTGTTGAGGATTTCTGTGGCATCCGCTCGTTTGGCAGAAAAGCCCACGAAAATGCGATATCCCATGATTTTTTTATCGGCTGATTTGCTCTTTTCGATGCGATTCTTTTCGAGCGATTCAACCGGTGTTTCCACGTCGTACACCACTTGGGCCAAGGCTTGCGGAGCCAATCCTGCCAGGAGGAATAGGCATAGCCACAGCGATTTTGACCATAGGGATGCGAAAAAGTGGATTTTCATCCCACAAATATCGTGAATTTACTTCATACAATTATAGGGTGTTGTACCTTTGTGCTATGGTTAAAAAAGTGGCATTGGTGATTTTGGACGGTTGGGGATTGGGCAATGGATCTCACTCAGACGCAATCAATCAGGCGATTACGCCTTTTACGGATTCGTTGTTTGCGCGTTATCCTCATGCCACCCTTCGCACTGATGGAGAAAATGTGGGTTTGCCGGCAGGACAGATGGGCAATTCAGAGGTGGGTCACATGAACATTGGCGCGGGCAGAATCGTGTGGCAGATGTTGGCCAAAATTAACAAAGCTTTTGAGGATGGTGCGGTGGCTGAGAACGCTGTTTTGTTGTCGGCCATGGAACAGGCCAAGCAAAACGATAAACCTTTTCACATTATGGGTTTGCTGAGCGATGGCGGGGTTCATGCACACATCGAACACATCAAGAAGTTGTGTAAAATCGCAACGGATTACGGATTGAAAAAAGTATATGTCCACGCATTTTTAGATGGCAGGGATACAGACCCGAAATCGGGCACAGGCTATCTGAAGGATTTGTTGTCGTCGATCAACGGTACCTCGGCCAAGTTGAGTACAGTTGTGGGTAGATATTTTGCCATGGATCGTGATGAACGCTGGGAACGGGTGAAGGTTTGCTACGATTTATTGGTTTCGGGCATCGGAAAAAAAACACTTGACCCCATCGCTGCGATTGAACAAGAATATCAAGCGGGCGTAACGGATGAGTTTATGGTGGCGCTTCGCTGCTTGCAAGGTGATGAGGGTTTGGTGGCCGAGGGCGATGTGGTTTTGAATGCCAATTTCAGAACGGATCGCGGCAGGCAGATTTCTCGTGCCTTAACTCAAGAGGATTTTGCATTGCACGGCATGAAAAAATTGAAGTTGGGTTATTATACACTCACTCAATACGATGCCAAATATAAGATTGCGGGTGTGTTGTTTGATAACGACAATTTGCAGCAGACTTTGGGCGAGGTGATTTCGATGGCGGGCAAAACGCAATTGAGGGCTGCGGAAACGGAAAAATATCCGCATGTTACCTTCTTCTTTTCGGGTGGCAGAGAGCAGGCCTTCGAGGGAGAGGATCGTTTGATGGCAAGTTCTCCGAAAGTGGCAACCTATGATTTACAGCCAGAGATGAGTGCCAATGAACTCACGGAGCGGGCCATCGCCAAGATGCAACAGGAGCAATACGATTTTGTGTGTTTGAACTATGCAAATGCAGACATGGTTGGACATACGGGTGTTTACGAATCAATTATTCAAGCGGTTCAAACGGTGGATACTTGTTTGCAGCGATTGGTAGAAGTTGGCGAGGAATTGGGGTATGAGTTTTTGGTGATTGCCGATCATGGAAATGCTGATTTTGCGGTAAATGAAGATGGGTCGCCCAATACAGCGCATACCACGAATCCGGTCCCTGTTTGGTGGGTAACGCAGGAGCGCGAGCAGGATTTGCGCAATGGTATTTTGGCCGATGTAGCGCCCACGATTTTGGAAATAATGGGGTTGGTTCAGCCTTTGGAAATGACGGGTAAATCTTTGATCTTATGATGATTGCGATGAAGCGATATGGGTTGAGTGGTGCAGTGTTGCTGCTTTGCTTGATGATGGCAGGTTGTGGCAAAGACCAGTGGGTAGATGCGGCAAAGGAATCTGATTCGTTTGTGCGATTTGCGCAAAATGAAATTTTGTGGTTGCAGAAAACCCAACCGGGCATGAGAAAAACGGTTACCTCGGGTGAGGATGTAAGCACTGAAACGCTTGACAGTGTTGAATGGTCGAATGAGTTGGAGATGATTCGCAGCTGGTCTGTGAGTGAATATCGCAAAAAGCACACTTACGACGAAACGGTGGATTCGGCGGGCAGTTTGATGATTGTTCGTTACAATGCACAGGATACGTTGGCGGAGTTGCAGGAGTTGATGGTAACGTATCGCAAAGGAAAGATCGATTTGATGCAATGGGATATCAAACAGCGCAGTTGGTATATGGATCGTGATTTGCGGGTGTCGTTTCAGCCTCGCAAGGGATATGGTGTGAGGGTGAGTGAAAATGCCGTATGGGCATCGCCCCGAGCCTACGAGATTTTTGCAGAAATCAACAACAAAGAATTTTTAATCAACGGAGAATGAACGTGTTAAATTATATCGATGGAGAGATGCGTGCGGCGCAAGCGGGTGCGGTGCTTGACAATGTGAACCCAGCCACTGGTGCGGTATACGGACAGATTCCAGATTCGGATGCTGCGGACGTTGCGATGGCTTATGAGGCGGCTGCGGCGGCTTTTCCAAGTTGGAGTGTTACGCCGGCTGAAGAGCGTTTTAAGATATTGAATGCCATTGCTGAGGGGATTGATGGATTGCGGGATGCGTTGGCATTGGCGGAGAGCAACGACCAAGGGAAACCTTTGTGGTTGGCGAAGAATGAGATGATTCGGGCGGCACAGAATTTTAGATTTTTTGCTACCGCTGCGATGCAATTTTCGAGTGAGAGTCATGCCATGGAAGACAAGGCGATCAATTACACTTTGCGCACGCCGTTGGGTGTGGTGGGTTGCATCAGTCCATGGAATTTGCCGTTGTATTTGTTCAGTTGGAAAATCGCTCCGGCGTTGGCGGCAGGGAATTGTGTTGTGGCCAAGCCCAGCGAGTTCACTCCGGTTACGGCTGCGATGTTGGGAGAAATTTGCAATGCAGCGGGTTTGCCAAAGGGGGTGTTGAACATTGTTCAGGGCTTGGGTGGCAAAGTGGGTCAGGCGATTGTGGAGCACCCGAACATCAAGGCGATATCGTTTACGGGTGGCACAGTGACTGGAAAACACATTGTGGGTGTGGCTGGTCCGATGTTTAAGAAGGTAAGTTTGGAATTGGGTGGTAAGAACCCCAACATCATTTTTGCGGATGCGGATTTGGACAAGGCGGTGAAAACCACGGTGAACAGTTCTTTCATGAATCAGGGGGAGATTTGTTTGTGTGGCAGTAGGGTATTTGTGCAAAGGGCGGTATATGATCAGGTGAAATCGGCTTTGGTGGAAGCGGTGAAGGCCATGAAGGTTGGGGATCCATTGCATGCGGAAACGCGTGTGGGAGCCATCGTATCGAAACCTCACTACGAAAAGGTTTTGGGATATATTGAGTTGGCGAAGGCCGAAGGGGCTGCAGTTTTATGTGGCGGTGGTGCTTTGTATCCGGAAGGTTTTGAGGGTGGTTATTTTATAGCGCCCACCATTTTGGAAGGATTGAATTGGGATGCGCGCTGCAACATGGAGGAGATTTTTGGTCCGGTGATTACCCTCACCCCATTTGATACGGTGGAGGAAGTGTTGGCGATGGCGAATGCCACGGAATATGGTTTGGCGGCAACGGTTTGGACGCAAGATTTGACGCGTGCTCACAAGGTGGCGGCTCAATTGCAGATGGGGATTGTTTGGATCAACTGCTGGTTGTTGCGTGATTTGCGCACACCCTTTGGCGGAGTGAAAGGCAGCGGTGTGGGTAGAGAGGGCGGATGGGAAGCGATGAAATTTTTCACTGAGGTGAAGAATGTGTGTATTGCTTTGTAGCATTTGAATGATTCGATGTTCTGTATCTTTGCAGAATGTTCGATAATTCCGACCGTACCGAAATCAGTGCAATGGGCGAATTTGGCCTCATTCAACATTTGGCTCAGCATTTTGAAATTCGCAATGGCAAAACAGTGAAGGGCATTGGCGACGATGCTGCCGTTGTTGATCATGGCGATCACTATGGCTTAATTACTACCGATTTGTTGATGGAGGGGGTTCATTTCGATTTGAGTTTTCACCCTTTGAAGCATTTGGGGTACAAGGCCATCACTGTGGCAGTGAGCGATATTTATGCCATGAACGGTATGGCGGAGCAGGTGTTGGTGGGTATTGGGTTGAGCAATCGTTTTTCGTTGGAGGCGGTGGAAGAATTGTATGCTGGAATGCAAATTGCCTGTGAACAATTGGGTGTGGATTTGGTGGGTGGAGATACCACTACATCGAGAAATGGCTTGGTGATCTCTGTAACTGCAACGGGAAGGGTTGATAAAGACAAGATTGTATACAGAGGCGGGGCTCAAGCTGGGGATTTGTTGGTTGTGAGTGGAGATTTGGGTGGTGCGTATATGGGTCTGCAGATTTTGGAAAGAGAAAAGCGTGTGTTCATGGAGGTGCCCAATATGCAGCCTGATTTGGAACAGTACGATTACATCGTGGGTAGACAATTGAAGGCGGAGGCAAGAAAAGATGTGATTGAGTTATTGAAGATGTTGGATGTGAAGCCCAGCAGTTTGATGGATGTGAGCGATGGCGTTGCATCTGAGTTGTATCATATGGGTAAAGCGTCTGGTGTGGGTTTTCACGTGTACGAAGAGAAATTGCCTATCGATCCGCAAACCATTGACACGGCTTTGTCGTTTGATTTGAATCCGAGCATTGTGGCGTTGAACGGGGGTGAGGATTATGAATTGCTGTTCACCGTGGCTCAGAGCGATTATGAGAAAATTAAGACGATGCCCGATTTTACTGTGATTGGCTATGCCACAGATGTAACATCAAAGAACATGCTGCTCACCAAATCTGGCAATCAATTCGAAATCAAGGCGCAAGGTTGGCCAGAATCGCAAAAAGAATAAAGTGTTTGGCGTTTTTCGCCAAGGGATTTCGTGTTTGAGGTTGTATTTTTGCGGATATGTTTCGTTCGCACACTTGTGGAGAATTGCGCTTGTCGCATGTTGGCAGTACTGTTACTTTATCTGGCTGGGTGGCCAAAGTTCGTTTGATGGGTTCAATGGCGTTTGTTGATTTGCGCGATCGTTATGGAATGACTCAGCTATCGTTCAACGAAGCTTACAGTGCTGAGATGCTAGCAAAAGCCGGTGAGTTGGGAAGGGAGTATGTGATTCAAGTGACGGGTAGTGTGGCCGAGAGGGAGTCAAAGAACGCGGGATTAACAACCGGCGACATTGAGTTGGTTGTAGAATCTTTGGTTGTTTTGAATCAAGCGAAAACGCCGCCATTTACCATAGAGAACGATACAGACGGTGGAGATGATATTCGGATGCAGTATCGTTATTTGGATTTGCGCAGGGATCCTGTGAGGGCCAATTTGGAATTGAGGCATCATTTGGCTCAGAAAATAAGAAATTACTTGAGTGATCAGCAGTTTTTGGAGGTGGAAACGCCCGTGTTGATCAAAAGTACTCCTGAAGGTGCACGCGATTTTGTGGTGCCTTCGCGGATGAATCCCGGGCAGTGGTATGCTTTGCCACAGAGTCCTCAAACTTTTAAGCAGTTGTTGATGGTGAGTGGGTTTGATCGATATTTTCAAATTGTGAAATGTTTCAGGGATGAAGATTTGCGTGCCGATCGTCAGCCTGAATTTACCCAAATCGATTGTGAAATGAGTTTTGTGGAGCGTGAAGACATTCTACAGATGTTTGAAGGTTTGGCGAAGCATTTGTTTTCTGCGGTGAAAGGCGTGGAGTTTGATGCATTTCCGAGGATGACGTATGCAGATGCCATGCGTTTGTATGGGTGCGATAAGCCTGACATTCGTTTCGATATGCAATTTGTGGAATTGAAATCGCCGGAAGCGGAACGTGATTTGGTTAGTGGTAAAGATTTTGTGGTTTTTGATTCGGTGGATTCTGTGATTGGTATTTGTGCCAAAGGCGCTGGGAACTATACCCGCAAGCAATTGGATGGGTTAACGGATTTTGTGAAGCGACCACAGATAGGTGCAAAGGGTTTGGTTTGGTGTAGGATTGAGGCGGATGGTAGTGCGAAGAGTTCGGTAGACAAGTTCTACGATGCAGAAGCCTTGAAGTCATGGAAAGAAGCTTTTGGCGCTGAGGCGGGTGATTTGATTTTGTTGTTGGCGGGTGATTTGCATAAAACCCGAAAGCAATTGAACGAGTTGCGTTTGTTGATGGGTTCGGAATTGGGATTGAGAGATCCCTTCAATTATAAACCCTTGTGGGTATTGGATTTTCCTTTGTTGGAGCACGATGAAGAAAGTGGTAGATGGCATGCCATGCACCACCCATTCACAAGTCCATTGCCACAAGACATTGAATTGATGCATTCAGATCCAGGCGCGGTGCGTGCGGATGCTTATGATTTGGTAATCAATGGTGTTGAAATTGGCGGTGGATCAATTAGGATATTTGACCGTGCATTGCAGTCGAGGATGTTTGATTTGCTTGGTTTCAGCAAAGAGGAGGCCCAAGCGCAATTTGGATTTTTGATGAATGCATTTGAATATGGCGCACCACCGCATGGTGGGTTGGCTTTTGGATTTGATCGCTTGTGCAGTTTGTTTGGAGGCTCGGAGAGTATCCGTGACTACATCGCATTCCCCAAAAACAACAGTGGTAGGGATGTGATGATCGATGCACCGAGTGCCATCGATGCCAAGCAGTTGAAAGAATTGGGTTTCTAAAGTCCCGAAGGGAAATTCGCCGCTGGGATTTCGTGCTGTTGGGCGCTTCCCCGGCGCGGCGTTATTGTCCTTGTAACAACGACATGATGTGAGGGCTGAAGATATATAGCCCTACGATGATTGCCACAATACTTGCAGAGAGTGTTGCGCCGGCAGCCATGTCTTTTGCCCGTCCAATCATTGGGTGAATGCCGGGGTGAAGCACATCGATGGTAGTTTCTAAAGCCGTGTTAAGTCCTTCAGAAACAAATACCAATCCCATGGCTACCCACAAAATGGCCCACTCGTAACGATTCAGGTGTTCTCCGAGCGCGTCTAAGCTGAATCCAAGGAGGTTTACTATGATGCAAACCACAAACATGATTCTAAAATTTCTTTCGGTTTTGATCAACGTGATGAGTCCGTTGAGCGCATAGCGAAAGGATTTGTAAAATTTGAGCATAATTCTTCAGCGAAGGAAGAGGGTGGG
Source organism: Bacteroidota bacterium (assembly GCA_027488495.1). Taxonomy (GTDB): domain Bacteria; phylum Bacteroidota; class Bacteroidia; order NS11-12g; family UBA955; genus UBA955. Next base: position 15,135 of record JAIYBO010000229.1, read on the forward strand.
TGTGCTGTTGTTGTTAAAAAGTGTTGATTTTGATGCGTTTTTCGATTTCTTCCACGTCATGGCGGAATTTTTTATCGGTTTCGATCAAGTCATTCACTGTTTGACAAGCATGAATCACGGTTGAGTGGTCACGACCACCGAAGAAGATACCGATGTTTTTTAAAGAGGCTTTGGTAAGGTCTTTGGTGAAATACATGGCAATCTGGCGGGCTTGTACAATTTCACGTTTCCTAGTTTTGGATTTTACCGCTTCCACTGGGATGTTGTAGAAGTCGCACACCAATTTTTGGATATAATCGATAGAGATTTCGCGGGTAGAGTTCTTTACGAAATTCTTTACGATTTGCTTGGCAAGGTTGAGGTCGAGTTGTTTGCGCGTGAGGCTGGCTTGGGCCAACAAAGAGATGAGGGCGCCTTCCAATTCACGTACATTGGTATCGATGTTATGGGCAAGGTATTCAACTACATCGCGGTTTAGTGTGATACCATCTTGATACATTTTGTTTTCAAGGATAGAAACACGCGTATCGAAATCTGGTGTGTTTAGATCGGCACTCAAGCCCCATTTGAAGCGCGACAAAAGGCGCTCGTCCATGTTCTTCAAATCTTTTGGTGCACGGTCACAGGTAAGGATGATTTGTTTTCCGTTTTGGTGAAGGTGGTTGAAGATTTGGAAGAAGATTTCTTGGGTACGTTCTTTTTTCGCAAAAAACTGCACATCGTCTACGATCAACACATCGAGGTATTGATAGAAGTTGATGAATTGGTTGTTATTGCCTTGTTTGGCAGAATCAATGAATTGATTGATGAATTTTTCGGCACTCACGAAAACCACCACTTTCTGTTTGTGGGATTGTTTGATGAGGTTGCCAATGGCATGGGCCAAGTGGGTTTTGCCCAATCCGCATCCGCCGAATACCATGAGGGGGTTGAAAGCGGTTCCACCGGGCTTTTGAGCGATGGCCAAACCTGCATTTCTTGCCAATTTGTTGCAATCGCCCTCTACAAAATTATCGAACGTGTAGCGGGGATTCAATTGGCTATCGATGTTCATTCTTTTCAGGCCGGGGATGATGAACGGGTTTTTGATGGGCGTATCCATATTGATGGGCATGCCGAGTTCATTTTGTACCGACTTGGTAGAATTGCTGCCTGTGGGCAGGTTGATTGTATAAGGCGTGGTGTCGTGGCCTGGAGCAGAGGTTTCCACGATGATGTTGTATTCCAACTTGGCGGTTGGACCGATGACTTTCTTTAAGGTTTTGTGCAGCAATTGTACATAATGTTCCTCTAACCATTCATAAAAGAATTGGCTCGGTACTTGGATGGTAAGCACTTTGTTGGCCAAACGGATGGCTTTGATGGGCTCGAACCATGTTTTGAAACTCTGTGGAGTTACATTGTCCTTAATAATTGTAAGGCATTCTTGCCAAGAAATTTCGTGTGCCTTTTTGTCTGTCATCTGTGTTTCTGCTCTAAATTGTTAATCCTTTGTTGGTATGTACTTCTAAGTGGTTGATTATGAAGAGCTGCAATTCTTCAGAACCGAAGTGCTAAGAAAAAGACAAATTTCACAAACTGCTAATTTTTTTTGCTTGTTTTTTCATTTTTTTTCATAAGGGACAAGTTGGTATGGGAATTGTCCATTTGTTGAATGAAAAAACTGGGCGATTTTTTCGGTTATCCCTGATATTCTCCGAACTTATTTCTCAGTATATCAGCAATTTCACCCAATGTGGCATAGGCTTCCACGCAATCCAAAATGTATGGCATTAAGTTCGCGTCGGTATTGGCTGCTTCTGATAGTTTTTTTATGAATTGCTCAAGTTTTTTTGAGTCTCTGCTGGCTTTGAGTTGGGCGATTTTTTCGCTCTGTTGAACACGGATGCTATCATTGATTTTGAAAGATGGCATGGTTTCCGTTTCATTGGTTGTAAAGGCGTTTACACCAACAACAATTTGCTCACCGCTTTCTATCGATTTTTGGGCTTCGTAGCTGCTTCGGGCGATTTGCTCTTGCATCCAGCCGGCTTCAACCGCTGCCACTGATCCACCCATTTCTTGAATGTGTTGGATGAGTTTCATGGCTTCAGATTCCAGCGTATCGGTTAGATGTTCTACATAATAGGATCCGGCCAACGGGTCTACGGTACTGGTGGCGCCACTTTCATGGGCGATGATTTGTTGGGTTCTGAGAGCGATTCTGGCTGCTTTTTCTGTAGGCAGGTTCAGGGCTTCGTCGTATCCGTTGGTGTGTAAGCTCTGTGTTCCGCCGAGTACCGCGCTGAGTGCTTGGATGGTCACGCGGGCAATGTTGTTCTCGGGTTGCTGTGCTGTGAGTGTTGATCCCCCAGTTTGGGTGTGAAAGCGCAGCATCATCGCATCGGGGTTTGTGGCCCCCATGTCTTTCATGATTTTGGCCCATATTCTTCGGGCGGCTCTAAATTTTGCGGCTTCCTCAAAGAAATCGTTGTGTGCATTGAAGAAGAAGCTCAAGCGTTTGCCAAAGACATTCACGTCTAGGCCTTTCTTTTTTGCGGCTTCCACATAGGCCTTTCCATTGGCTAATGTGAATGCAAGTTCTTGGACTGCGGTGGATCCGGCTTCACGGATGTGGTATCCGCTGATAGAAATGGTATTCCAACGGGGCAATTCACTGGAGCACCATTCAAAAATATCGGTGATCAAACGCATGCTTGGCCTAACTGGATAGATATAGGTTCCGCGGGCTGCGTATTCTTTGAGTATGTCGTTTTGAATGGTTCCGCCAATCCGGCTCAAATCGGCCCCTTGTTTTTTAGCCAGTGCCACGTACATCGCCAAGAGGGTTGATGCGGTGGCGTTGATGGTCATGCTGGTGGTAACATCTTGCAATTGGATTCCTTTGAAAAGGATTTCCATATCGGCGAGGGAGTCTATGGCCACACCCACTTTACCCACTTCACCTTCACTCATGGGGTGATCGGAATCGTACCCAATTTGTGTGGGTAAGTCGAAAGCCACTGAAAGTCCGGTAGTACCTTGATTGAGCAGGTAGTGGTATCTTTCGTTGGAGGCTTCGGCGGTGGAGAATCCGGCGTATTGGCGCATGGTCCAGAGCCTACCGCGGTACATGTCTTTTTTTACACCACGGGTATATGGGAATTCCCCGGGCATTTCTGTCGGGTTATTGCTGTTATTTTGGGGTCCATAGACCAAATCAATGGGCAATCCGCTGTTGTTTTTCTTATCGATCGACATTTGAGGGGGTTGGTAAGGGTTTGGTAATTTGGGGTTATTGGCCGAGGGTAAGAGCGATTTCGTTTTTCATGAATTCAAGTCCACGATCTTGTGGCTGAATGTCCATGGATTGAAGGTATTCGATGAGTTTTTGGCTCAGGTCTGCGGCGGTGGCATCGGCAGGCAAGGAGGCCGTGATGTTTTGCAACAATTGCAGGTGTTGTTCTTTGATGGCTTTTACGAGAGTCCACATCTGGGTGCTCACATATATCTGTTGGGATACATTGTAGCTGTATTCTTCTGTGATGGCGTGCGAGGCGGCCGCGGCGAAGCCGCGGGCCGTTTGGCCTGCGTGGGCATAATTCTGAATCAAAGCGGGGATGCTGGTGCGCTCCAAAAACAAAGCAATTCTCTCATACGCCTGCAGTTTCAGGGGTGTGAAAGTATTGTGATTGGTCTTTAATATTTCTGATTTAATAAATTGTACCCCGTTGGCTACATGCTGTTTCATCATGTACTGTGCGGTGAAGAATACGAGCAAAGCGGGTAAAACTATCAAACAGAGAATGAAAATCACATCTGTGCCCGCCGGGAAAATGGCCATCGGCGTAATGAAATTGAATGAATTCATTCAACAAAGATACAAAGCGTTTGTCGAGAAGTATACCCAGAATCATCGCCGTTGTTGTATTTTTGTGTTTATGGAAAATGTAACCTCACCCGCAGCCACAGCACCCGTTGCCTTTACAGAATCAGCCATGGCAGAATTGCATCGTTTGCAATCGAGTTTGGCCCTTTCGGAAGAGTCGTACTTGCGCATTGGCGTAAAGGGCGGTGGTTGTTCAGGCATGAGTTATTTGTTGGCATTCGACAAAAAAGAAGAGGGCGACAATGAATATGAGGTGGAAGGCATTCGTATGGTAATGAACAAAGCGCACGTGATGTATGTGTTGGGAATGCAGGTTGATTGGGAAAACGGGTTAGACAACCGTGGATTTTCCTTCAACAACCCCAATGCCACATCAACTTGTGGTTGCGGTCAATCGTTTTCGGCATAAATTGTCGTTGTTCGCTGAAAATATCAAACAAGGGTTGGGTTCTGTGAAGGCCCATGCCACGCGTGCGGTGATTACATCGAGCATCATCGCCATTGGTATTGCTGCGCTGGTGGGTATTTTGACCAGTATCAGTGCGATGCAGATTGCCGTTACCAAGACATTCAGCAAAATGGGCTCTCAGAGTTTTACGATTCGAAATGCAACGGGCGTGAAACGATTTGGGCAAACGGATTATAGCGAACCCATCAAATTTGAAGAAGCTTGGGAGTTTCAAAAACGCATGGAAGGTGGATTGTCTACCGTTGCCTTGCAAGTGAATGCGGATTTTACCGCGAAGGCCTCTTTTCAATCGGAAGAAACCAATCCCAATGTTCGGGTTTTAGGGGTGGATGCCGATTATCTAAAAACAGCCAATTACGAACTGGAATCGGGCAGAACCTTTACAGATAACGAAGTAAATCATGCCGTTCCGGTGGTGGTGGTTGGACAGGAGATTGTAGATAAACTGTTTCCTGGTTCGGAGAAGAAAGATCGGGCCATGAATCAAGTGATTGCGGTGAATGGGAAGCCTTATCGGGTGGTTGGGCAGTTGGCATCGAAAGGTTCAAGTATGGGGATGAGCGGGGGAGACCGTGTGATTTTTTTGCCCATTACGCGGGCGCGGAGAGACATGAAATTGGCCAATGACAATTGTGTAATCAATGTGGCGGTTGACGAGGTGGTTGATTTGGAGGCAAGCATGAGTGAAGCCTACAGTACCATGCGTAGGATCAAGCGATTGAAGCCCGAGGAGGAAGACAATTTTGTGGTTCAGCAAAGTTCGGCCTTGGCAAAAGAGGCGTTGGAGAATATCAAAATGGTATCGGGTGTAGGTACGGTGATTGCGATTATTACGTTGTTGGGAGCGGCTGTGAGTTTGATGAATATCATGCTGGTGTCGGTGACAGAACGAACCAGAGAAATTGGATTGAGAAAGGCATTGGGTGCAACGGCCAAACAGATCAAGAATCAGTTTTTGATTGAAGCGGTTGTGATTTGTCAGATCGGCGGATTGGGCGGAATAGTATTGGGGTTGGTAATTGGCAACTTGGTGGGAGTGGCTTTGGGTGCAGGATTTGTGGCACCTTGGGAGTGGATGTTGCTGGCGCTGGTGGTTTGTGTTGTGGTTGGATTGGGTGCAGGATTGTATCCGGCCCAGCGTGCATCGAAATTGGACCCGATTGAAGCGCTTCGGTTTGATTGATTATTCGCGACGTTAAAAACGAATGCCACAAATGCTTTTCGGCCACTTGCGACTAAAAATTCATGCCTAGAGACAAAGTGTTTTGCATGTATAGATCTTTTCTTTTTTCTATGTTTGTGTGGTCTGAATCAATTACTATCATTGCGTTTTCCAACGTGTTGGTGTTGTAGACCTTTTTTGTAACAAAACACCCAATTCCAAGATTATAACCAATACTGAACTTCTCGTTTATATTGTATCGAATACCAGCGCCGCTAACCAACGTGTAGTGATAACCAACATTGACGCAATTCCTTTTCATGTTGTCGGACAGGTGATTTAAACCTAGGCCAGCATAAACATATGGGGCAAATTTTGAGTTTTCTTTGAGCAAAATATCATTTGCAAACTTGTATTTTATCGCAATATTCCCTGAAACCATTAGAGATCGTAGTTCTCCCATTCCCAATCCTTCACAACCAGGGCATCTGAGTTCTAGAGGGACTACCACGCCATTCTCATGTTCTGGATGATATCCGAAATGACCAATAGAACCAGTGATGTTTACATCAAACGATTTGTTGAGGTAAGCACCGAAAGACGTATTTACCGCCCCAAAGCAAACAGTATTGAATTTGAAAAAGCTACTCCCCAGATTCCCATTGTAATGTTGAATTGATGCGCCAAGGGTGAGGTCATATTTATTGGTTGTGCTTTGACCCTTAGCGCTCAGGGTACTCAAGAGTAATAAGGTGACAATTAGATTTTTTTTCATCCACGCTAATTAAGGTGAAAATTGTATTATTTGAGTCTCTTCGATGTCATATTTTGGTCAATTACAGAGGGTTAGTGTTGATTAGCTGATTGTTAATCAATCTATTAAACAACAAGAGGGAGGCATGGCCTCCCTCTTGTTTACTGGGTATTTGAAAAATTCTCTATCGGACAGAACCGAAGAGGATTACATAAAAGGAATCTTGCAAACCGTGGCTTTCAGCAATTTGCCGCGAACTTCAACGAAGATTTCAGAACCCGCTGCTGCGAATTCGCTTTTCACGTAACCCAAGCCAATCGCTTTGTTCAAGCTAGGACTCATGGTACCGCTGGTTACTTCGCCAATGACCGCGCCGCTCGCATCGCACAAGGGATAGTGCTGACGGGGAATGCCTTTGTCTACCAATTCAAAACCTACCAATTTCTTGGTGGGCTTGTTGTCTTTGATCGCCTTGTGGTGGTCGCTCATCATGAAAGGATGATTGAACTTGGTGATCCATCCCAAACCGGCTTCAATTGGAGAAGTTTCGTCGTTGATGTCGTTTCCGTACAAGCAAAAACCTTTTTCCAATCGCAAAGTGTCACGCGCACCTAGGCCAATGGGTTGGATGCCAAATTCTGCTCCGGCTTCGAATACTTTGTCCCACAACGCGCGGGCATCGTCATTCTTCACGTACAATTCAAAACCACCTGCGCCAGTGTATCCTGTGCAAGAGATGATCAATTGCAAACCTGCCAATTCGCCTTCTACGAAGTGGTAGTAGGGGATTTCAGAAAGGTTTACGGCTGTTAATTTTTGTAAAGCTTCGGTTGCTTTTGGACCTTGTATCGCCAATAAGCTGTATTCTGGGCTCACATCGGTGATGGTAGCGCCATAGTTTTTGTTCTGTTCATGAATCCAAGCCAAATCTTTGTCGATGTTACCGGCATTGATCACCAACAAATATTTTTCTGCGTTGAAACGGTATACCAAAAGGTCATCCACGATACCGCCAGTGGCGTTGGGCATACAAGAGTATTGTACACGACCATCGTACAGTGTACTTACATCGTTGGTGGTAATAAACTCAATGAGGTCATAAGCTTTTGGGCCTTCAACCCAAACTTCACCCATGTGACTCACGTCGAACACGCCCATTGCATTGCGAACGCAGTTGTGTTCTTGGATGAGGTTGTGATAAAGCACGGGCATATTAAACCCTGCAAAAGGGACCATCTTTGCGCCCAAAGAAGTGTGTAGGTCTGTGAGGGCGGTTGATTTTAGAGCTTGGTTGTCTGACATGGGATTGTAGTTTTACAAATATACTAAAAAAGCCCCGATTCGGGGCTTTTTTAGGGGGTGAAATGGAATTGGAATGATCTATAACTGGCGCATTTGCCCCAGTCAAAAGCCCATCGAACGGCCGTGAAATTTGAATTATTTATTTAATGAAGTAAGGAAATGAAACTTCTACGTCGGTATCGCCGGGTTCGCAACTGCCTGTTTTGATGCCTGGTTGGTGTTTCAATCGAACAATGATTCTGCCAAAATCTGCACCCCCGCAAGTCCACTCCGAGCTTAAACCAATGGGAAGGTTATTTTTGTCTTTGTCGGTAGGTGTGATTTTGAGCCCTGTGGGAGGCATGCTCAAAGAGGCAATTTCGTAACACACAAAATGGTCGTGGCCTTCATTTTTGACTTCAAGGGTGATGTCTTCTTTTGAACCGTTTTGTTCGTTCAAGAATTCCAAAGTGGCGGTATATGGGTTGCCACCTGGGGTGATAACGCCCAATTTGATGGTGTCTGGCAAGGTGGGGGCATTTCCTCCTGGTCCGTCTAGGTCTTTCCAAGTGTATGTTGTGGGAGTGCCTCCAGAGTTGCTGA